>PWSG01000319.1 GCA_003564055.1 Syntrophomonadaceae bacterium | reverse complement strand
CTGATTGCTTATGATCAGGGAATCATTGAATTGCACGCACGCATAAATGTAAGACTCCCGATTGAAGAAGATGGTGTTGTAGTGAACAAGGTTGTCAAAACTTCTACCGGACGTGTGTTGTTTAATGAAATCGTACCTGAAGGTATTGAGTTCAAGAATATAACTTTCGGTAAAAAAGAGCTCAGAAATTTGATCAACGAGGTATATGCAGTTGCTGGTACAGCAAAAGCATCTGTCTTCCTCGATCAGATGAAAAAGCTTGGTTTTGAAACTGCAACTACAGGTGGACTGTCATTCTCTCTTGAGGATATCGTTATTCCTGATACGAAAATGGAGCTTATAAATAAAGCTCAGGATGACGTAACTCAAATCAGGGATCGTTACGAAAATGGTTTCATTACCGATAACGAAAGATACAATCAGGTAATTGATAAGTGGACGAACACCACAAACAGGGTTTCTGAAACACTCTTTAATGCTTTGAGCAAAGATAAAGATGGTTTCAACTCGGTTTACATGATGGCGGATTCCGGTGCTCGTGGTTCTAAAGAGCAGATTCGTCAGCTTGGTGGAATGAGAGGACTTATGGCCAAGCCTCAGAAAAGTTCATTGGAAACTTCAGGTAGTGAGGTAATTGAAACACCTATTCTGTCTTCATTTAAAGAAGGTCTTACCGTACTTGAATACTTTATTTCAACACACGGTGCTCGTAAAGGTCTCGCGGATACAGCGCTTAAAACAGCTGATGCCGGTTACCTCACGAGAAGACTCGTTGATGTGTCTCAGGATGTGATTGTAACTGAAGAAGACTGTGGTACGTTACGTGGTATTCGTATCAAGGCTTTGAAAGATCACGAGGATATTGTAGAAAGTCTTGAAGACCGTATCATTGGCCGTGTATCAATGCACGATATCTACGATCCGCTTACAGATGAACTTATTGTTCATGCAAATCAGTTGATTGATGAGAATGTAGCACGCAAAATTTCTGAAACCTCTATTGAGGAAGTTGAAATTCGTTCGGTGCTTACATGTGAAACCGGTCGTGGCGTGTGTTCTATGTGCTACGGTCGCGACTTGAGCCGTGGAAGATTGGTTCAGGTGGGTGAAGCTGTAGGTGTAATTGCCGCCCAATCAATCGGTGAGCCGGGTACACAGCTTACACTCAGAACATTCCACGTTGGTGGTACAGCGTCTCGTCTTGAAGCAGAATCTCAGCATGTGGCCAAGTTTAACGGAAAGCTTGAGTTTGAAAACATGCGTGTTGTATCATACAATGATGGCGAAGAAGAGTATAACGTTGTTCTTAGCCGTGCCGGTGAAATTCGCATTGTTGATGATACAGGTAAGGTACTTATTAATTATAACATTCCTTATGGTTCTGAACTTCTTGTTGAAGAGGGTGATATTATACCAAAAGGGGCACCAATCTGTAAATGGGATCCTTACAATGCCCGTATCTATTCAGAAATGAATGGTGTGGTAGAGTTTAGGGATATCATCGATGAAGTAACCTGTACCGATGAAACAGATGCTCAAACCGGTTACAAAGAGCGCGTAATAATCGATTCTAAAGACAGAAGCCTTGTACCGACAATTGTTTTGAAGGAGGGCGACCGAATTAAAGAAATCACGCTTCCGGTTCGTACCCACGTTGTTGTTGATGATAAAGACGAAGTGAGCGCGGGTCAGGTTCTGGCAAAAATTCCAAGAAAAGCTGCAAAATCTAAAGATATTACAGCAGGTCTGCCAAGGGTAACCGAACTCTTTGAAGCAAGACCACCATCTGATCCGGCAACTGTGTCTGAAATAGATGGAGTTGTAAAACTCGGAGGCCGTAAAAGAGGTTCACAGGAAATCTTCGTTGAAAGTAAAGACGGTGTTGACCGCAGAACATATCTGATTCCTCTATCCAAGCACATTTTGGTTCAGGAAAATGATTATGTACAAGCGGGACAGCCACTTTCTGAAGGAGCAATCCTGCCTCAGGATATTCTTAATATTCTCGGGCCATTTGCTGTTCAGTCTTACCTGGTGAACGAGATTCAGGAAGTTTACCGTTTGCAAGGTGTGAAAATCAATGACAAACACATTGAGGTTATTGTACGCACCATGATGCAGAAAGTAGAAATCACTGATCCGGGTGATACCATGTTCCTTGAGGGCGATAAAATCGATCGTTTCGAAGTAAACAGAACAAACGACGGCCTGATCGGAAAATTTGTTGTTACCGAGTCCGGTGGTTCTGATTTGATGCCTGGTACTACACTCACACGAAGAGAAATTCGTGAGATAAACGCGCAGTTAATCATGGAAGACAAGCCTGAAATTGTAACGAGAGAAGCAGAACCTGCAATCTCGCGTCCAATACTCCTCGGTATTACCAGAGCAGCACTTTCTACTGATAGTTGGTTGTCTGCTGCGTCATTCCAGGAAACTACAAAAGTGTTGACCTCCGCATCTATTGAAGGTAAATCAGATAACTTACTTGGATTGAAGGAAAATGTTGTAGTAGGACACAGAGTACCGG
>PWSG01000249.1 GCA_003564055.1 Syntrophomonadaceae bacterium | reverse complement strand
TTCACCTGCCGGGACATGAGCTTCGTGTTTGCACATTGAATTTGGCACAAGAGTGGCGCGCGATCGAAAAGTGGCTGAAGGGGTTGGTAGCCTAAAGGGTGTTACCGGTAGCACTTGCACCATAGTGACGCATGGGCATTGGGGTCAACCCTTGATAATTGATTGCGCTGGAAAACCCCCTGCGTGGTTTTAGGATTTGCGTTTGGCTCGTGTTTTCGGTTTTCGGAGCAGATTAAGCTCATCTCTGCTGCGCAACTGCCACTGGACTTCTTCCCCTGGTTCCAGATTGATGGCAGCAGCCAATGCTAAGGGCACCGCGATGAACAATCTTACCGGTCGTCCTTTTGTCCGAATGGCCTGTACTTTTATTGGATAATTGACTTGCATGAAAGCAGGCTATCATATATAATAGCCATCGTCAAGGGAGAAACGACGATGAGTTTACCGAAATTAAAGCAACAACGGACATTTTTCGACAGCGACCAGGCGCTTGGCCGATTATTGTCTGTCGCGCCGCGGGGAGCGGAGCGTTTCATGTTTTTTGCCGAGCATATATGGCCGGAGTTGGTCAAGCAGCGCAAGCAACTGGAGACGATGTATTGCCTGGATAACGGGCGTCCGGCCGAGGAGCCGGTGCGGATGGCGGCAGTGACGATTTTGCAGTTCATGGAGCGGTTGCCGGATCGGCAGGCGGCGGAGGCTTGTACATGGGATGGCCGTTGGAAGTTGGCCTTGCACATGGAAGTTGATGAGCCGGGGTTTCATCCGACAACGTTGGTGAAATTCCGCAATCGTTTGTTGGATTACGGGTTGGAGCGGATCGGTTTTGACGGTGTGCTCAACGCGATGCGCGAGGCCGGTTATCTCCCAAAGCGTACGCGTCAGCGCTTGGATTCAAGCCATGTGGTTGGTCTGGTCAGCAGCATGAGTCGCCTGGAATGCGTGCGCGAAACGGTTCGTCTGGCACTGGAGGCACTGGAGTCGATTGAATGGTTGTCGCGCCCGGAGTTTTGGCCGGTATGGTGGGAGCGTTACGTGGACAGCAAGCTGGACTACAAGACCGATGCGAAGACGCTGCGTTTGAAGATGTCCCAAGCCGGCCGGGACACTCGCGATCTGTTGCACTGGATTCGGGAGCAGGCGGCATCGGTCGGACGGCTGCCGCATCAAGCCGCCAAGGCCGTTGATTTATTGGAGCGGGTTTATGCGGAGAATTTTGAGGAGAAGGAAGAAGACAGCGTCGATCAACGGCATTCGCAACCGCCTGGGGCCGTGCATAATCCTCACGATCCCGAGGCGCAATGGAGTTCCAAAAGCAGCACAACGCCGAAGAAGGACTGGGTGGGTTACAAGGCCCAGGTTGCGGAAACGGTAGAGCAAGATTCGCGAGCCGCCAAGGAGCCGACGCGTGCGGTTATCACGGCGATCGTCACCCAGGAAGCGACTGCTTCGGATAAAGCAGCGTTGCCGGTAGTCGAGGCGGATTGGGTTGAGTCGGATCAAGAGAAACCCGAGGAATTATATGTTGACGGCGGCTATACCTCTGGCGCTGAAGTTGCTCGCGCGGCATCGGAGGGCCGGGAGCTGAAAGGTCCTATGGCGCCACCCCCAAGCAAGGAAGGACGGCTATCCTCCGATAATTTCAATGTCAGTATCGTCGAGCGCAAGGCGGTTTGTCCGGCAGGCCAGACAAGCACGAATTGCAGTCGGCTGCAAGAGCAGAAGACCGGTCGCGTGGCTTACCGTTTCGAGTGGAACCGATCACAATGCGACCAGTGTGCACTACGAAACCGTTGCCTGGGAAAAGGCCAGCGGCATCGCACCTTACAGGTCGGCGAACATTACGATCTTATTCAGGCCCGGCGACTGGAACAGAAAACAGAAGCATTTCAAACCGACATGCAGCATCGTAACGGCATTGAGGGCACAATCAGCGAATTGGCGCGAGCACATGGCATGCGACGCTGTCGCTACCGGGGACTGGCAAAAGCCCATTTGCAGAATCTTATGATCGGTGCGGCATGCAACATCAAACGCTGGTGCCGTCGCAAGATATGGGAACAGCAACAACCCACCGACAGCACGGGGCCGGAAGCAGCGGTCGCAATCGCCGCATGAAAAGAGATAGGAATATTCTCGCAATATATCAGATTCGTCGCATAAAATGGCCGTCGGCCCAAACGGAAGGTTCCAAGTTTCGATCATAACACCATTGATTGAGAAGTGGAGGACGAGCCTGAAAGAGTGGCAACGCTTTCATGGTGTTGCAGTCTCAAGAAAACGTGGGTTTATCAGCGCAATCGACATTCGACATTGAGGGTCGGAAGGCTATAGGTTTCATGTCTCAACATTCAACATTCATGGGGAGCGTGGGCTTACCCCAGCAATAAAGAATAGGCTGCCGCATCGAAATCGGACGGTGTGTGAAAGTGGCTTGTGAGCGGAAACGGAATGCGATGAGGCCTGATAGGGCATTGGGGTCACTCATCACCCAAACTGCGGGCTCAAATTATGCACAACACGGTTTCCCATTG
>PWSG01000116.1 GCA_003564055.1 Syntrophomonadaceae bacterium | reverse complement strand
AGAACGATACTGTGTAAAGGCAATTGAACGCGACCCACAATGTGCAGAGGCCTACGTGTTGCTGGCTTCCATTGAACGCGAAAAGCCTCAACGAGCGTTACAGGTGCTTGAGGCCGGGATAGCTGCGGGCGAGGATCAGAAACCGAATCTACCCTCCGGGGTCTCGGTATGGCGTGACCACATGTATCGTGACCTGATGCGACTGCGCTTTGCCCGTGCGGAGTACCTGGTAACCATGGGGCGGCATGCCGAGGCAATTACCGCGTACCAGGAGCTGCTTCAGCTTGACCCCGAGGACAACATTGGTGTTCGGTATAAACTGGTTCCGCTGCTCATTGCAGGGGGCCGAGTTGAGGAGGCGGAGCACCTGGTAGAGAGTTTTGCAGGCGGTGCGGACGAGGCTGAGTCGGCCTTCGTTCGTTGGAACCGTACCCTCATTGGCTACGCCCGGGGCGGTGCTAAGCAGGCTGGGCCACTGCTTGAGGCAGCGATGGAAGCCAATGAGTTTGTTGTGGAGGAACTTCTCTATCCCGAGCCTTTTCCTGAAATGATGCCTGACTCCTACTACATTGGGAGTCCCGAGGAGGCCATGGTGTACGCCGAGGAGTCCCAGGTCGCCTGGCGAAAGGTGAAGGGGGTACGAGCCTGGTTGCGCCGGAAGGTTGAGGGGTAATCAATGAAGCTACCTGGCGTATGCCTCCTCCTTGGCCTTGAGAATCTCCATAAGAACGGTGTTGACCGGAGTTGGCACCTGGAGCTCCTTGCCAAGTTCCACCACCTTAGCGGCAAGCATTTCCACCTCGGTTTTGCGGCGCCCCTCTACATCCTGTAACATAGAAGTCTTACCCTCGGGCGAGAGGCGTGGAATGACGGTGTTCCACTTCTCAATATCCTTTTCGCTGATATCTATTCCACGTTGAGCCGCTAAGGAAATAACTTCCCGCATGGCGGTGACCATGAGCCCGTGCGCGTGGCCGGGCTGTTGAAAGGCGCGGTACGGCTGTTCCAGCACCGCCGAGACCTGGTTAATTCCAACATTGATCATAAACTTCCACCACAGGGTGCGAATCATGTCGGCAGGGGTTTCGTAGGTGATGCCACACTCGGTGAAGAGCTCCTGAATGAGGCGTACCTCGGGCGATATGTGTTCGTTGTTGGCTCGGCCGAAGTACACCGTACCAAGACTGCTACACTGAACTTGGTTGCCTTCCCGTACCGCATCAATTCCAAGACTCATGCCGTGCAGAATCTGCTCGGACTTGAATGATCTGGCGAGAATTTCCTCGCTGTCTATTCCGTTAAGTAGCGAGAGAATAACGGTATCTGGCCCCACACATGGTCGCATTAGTTCTACCGCATGCGGCAGGTGGTGATACTTGACCGTGAGCAGAATGAGGTCGGCTGCGTTGGTTTCGTCGCTTGCGGGGGTGCCTTCCGTCACGCTTTCCGCGCCGGAGCTGCCCTGCGGCTCAACCACTGGAAGGAAGAACGGAGTACCGTTCACCACCACCCCCTCCTGTCGGAGACGGCGAGCACGACTGCCGTCGGCAAGAAAGCTTACCAGACCAGGTTTTGTAGCGTGAATTGCGGTGCCGTAGGCTGCACCCAAGCCACCTGCGCCAAGAACAAGAACTGAGTTAATGCTTTGCATAGTTGATTCCTCTCATGCCTTAGGGGTTACAGTCATTTGGTGGAGTTCCGCCTGCGGCGAGGTGCTTCATCCAGCTTACGCTGTACCTGAACCCGTCGGGCCGCACGTCGCGGTGCCGCGCCCCGGGAAGAACCTCAAACTGCACCGCACTGCCGCCACGGCAGAGGGCTCTCACAAAACGCTCCTGGGCAGCCGTGCTCACAATAATGTCTTGAGCTCCATGCAGTACCAGTGAGGGAAGGCCGTGCCCATCAAAGCCAGCCCGGTTTTCGCGAAGAACGCGCGCCATTTCGGGAAAGACACGTGCTAGCCGAAAGCCTTCAGCGTCCGCGTGCAAGGCGCTGTAGAACTCGGGCGTGAAGAGCTCTCGGCCGTCACGAGGGTAGTGATGCTGGAACTCCTCAACGCAGAGCCCGTGGATGTCCTCTTCAAAAGTTGGCAACCATTTGGGTAGAAGATAGTCGGCCGGGTTAATACGCTCACGGCCGTAGATTGCTGCGTAGGAATAAATGATGTAGGGACTGTAGTAGGCCATCTCCCGCATGAGCATAGCGACGTCGTTGGTCTGCCCATAGCCAACGAGTCCGGTGATTGTGAGCTCGGGTGCGTACTGTGGCTGGAGATCGGCAGCAGAATGAGCCGCATGCCCTCCCTGCGAAAAACCACCAAGAAAGAGCGCGTCCGAGGGTCGCGCAAAGGTGTTGTGTTGCTCAAAAAAGGCGTTCACGGCTCGGGCCGCATCCAGCATTACATGGGCCTCGGCCACCTTGCTGAAGTAGCGCTGCGGTGTTTCAGGGTCACCAAAGCCCAGGTACTCCGGGAAGATAGTAATAAGTCCCTCGCCAGCGTAGGCCAGCATGTTGGCTCGGAAATGGCCCCAGCGGTT
>PWSG01000303.1 GCA_003564055.1 Syntrophomonadaceae bacterium | reverse complement strand
TTTTAACCTAATTTACAGCCCTGATCTTTTCCACATTTTCCTCGCAAACTGCAGCTGGAGACCGTAAAACTTCTACTGCTGGCGCACTGGTTTTCTCAAGAACCACGCTTTCAGCCCCAAGACCTGAAAGGGCTTTTTTGATTCCGGCCTTCTCATCCCCGTTAAAATTAACATCCTTTTTACCGAATAATGCGAGCCAGGCGGGAAGTTTACGGTAGACCAGGAGTCCGCCCTGCTCTAGCGATTCCCATGATTGCTCCAAAACTCTTTCCTTGGGGCAAATATTTAAAGATACCCACACGGCATCATAGCCAGAGCAATCAACCCTGCAGCCATTTTCATGGACAATGGCGATCAAATCTTCAAACCCGCTCTTTTTCACCAGGTTTTTAGATATTTCCACCGCAGCGCTGTTACAATCACAGGCATCTACCCGGTATCCGTGCCTGGCCAGGTATAATGCAGTAAAGGGGTATGCCCCGCCCCCGATATGTAAAATTAAAGCGCCGGGCTTTAAACCAATCAGGGCAATTTCCTTTTCCAGCATGCTTTTATAGAAAATATTAAAATAGGCCCTGGCAACAGCAGCAAACCGCACAGCCAGCCTTTCAAAAAGCTGTGATAAGCTAAAAAATGGCGACGTTTGAGCATTTATCTCTTTATTTCCGCCAGATGCAGGATAACAACAAACTGTTCTGGATTCATGCTGAGTATTATTCATTTTAAACTCCTTTCAAAATCATAAGCTGCTCCTGGCGCTGCTGCCTTGACAGGCAATTCTGCCCGCATAGGCTTTCAAGTTGGTTTCCCTTATATATGCCAGGTATGCTGCAGCAAAGGCAGAAAGCAGCAAAGGAAACCAGTAAGTTACGAGGCGCGAGAGCAGGGCCACTGTCAGCCCTTCCGCTGGGTTGAAACCGTTTAACGAAAACATGAGGGCCATTGTCGCTTCAAACGAACCAAGCCCGCCTGGCAACAGCGGCACCATACTGACCATGTAGGCCGTAAAAGTTATAATTGCAACTGGGAAAAATCCTATCTCCAGCTCAAGCATCCTGGCAACCAGGTAGACTTTAAGCGGATAAGCTATCCAAACCGCTGTTGATATCGATATAAGACTGATTCGCTCCGGGCGATTAGCAATGCTGCGGGAAAATAAGGCGGCGCGGTTTACAAAAGCGGTTAGCTTGCCTGCCTTGTTTTTTAAAACCAGCAGGCTTCCCTCTAATTTACACATCTTTTTTATAATATTATTCCCGGGCAAAACCCTTTCAGGACCCTGCACAGCAGAAACCGGCACAGATTTGTCACCTGCCCTGTAGTAAAGCAAGGCAATCGCTGTAAAGAAAAGAAGCAGGAAAGCAAATGCTCCTAGAGCAGGGCGTGGCATGCTGTAGTTTAGAAAAGCCGAGCCAGTAAAAATAACTACAAGACAGAAAAAAGGCAGCATTGAGTAATATTTAAGGGCAAGCAGGATACCGGCAAGGCGGTCATATTCAAGAGAGCTATGCTGACGAAAAAGGTAAACCTTTGCTGCCTCGCCTCCCAGCTTTACTGCCGGGGTAACACTTTCTACGTAATTGCCGGCGAGATTAATTGCCAGGACAAGACCCAGCGATAGCTTCCGCTGTGATTTTTTGAGAAGGAATTGCCACTGGATTGCTGCAGCGAGAAGGGTAAGGACCTGAAGCAGCACCAAAAAAACAAAAGTTACAGGATTAACCTGCCTTATTGAGGCAGATATCTCTTCTAATCCCAGTATGAAAACTGCGGCGGTAAGAACTATTATACCAATAATCCATAATAGGAGATTTTTTAAGGTCAAGGTTTTACCTTTCGTTGTTAAAATTTCAGACTTTTTGCTAGCCTTCCCTAACATATAGCTCATAAAAAAAGCTTCACCCATTTACTACGGTCATTAAAGCATACTAAGATTACTACTATCAATGCTAGGTAATGCTAACTTATATTTAACTACATAACACATATTCTGTCAAGGATTTTTGAATAAAAAATAATAGAAAATGTGCCAGGTGGACAGAGAGTAAGTTAATGCCTGTTAATTAACTTTTATCTCCTGTTGAGCCCTCTGTTTAATGGTAATGTTTTGTAACGCTTTTATATCAGGGGCCAGCTTTTTAATTTCCTGGTCTGCGGTTACCAGGGGTGCTTCAACTGATACAGCCAGGGCCAGGTATAAACCATCATATATTGTAAAGCCTATAGAGATTGCAATCTCCAGTGCGGCAGGCATCAGTTTGCTTGAAGATATTAACCTGAGAGGGCAATAGTTAGAAAGAATATCGCCTACTTGCCTGGCATCCTGGATGGTTAATTCATTCTGGCGAACTTTCTTCCATAGAATATTACCCATCTTGGCAATTATGAGGTCAGGTGCAAGTAACCTGGCCTCCTCCTGTCTGTAAAGCTCCAGGTAATATAATGCAGCAGCACTTAAAGGCTCTGGAATATACCACTTTACTGCAACACTGGTATTTATGACATAGGTTTTCATCGGTTTCTGTCTGTAAAATCATTGCC
>PWSG01000221.1 GCA_003564055.1 Syntrophomonadaceae bacterium | reverse complement strand
GTGATTTACAGCAGCGTTGAATAATCATATCAGATGAACTTCATGCTGTCAGGTGAAGGAATTAATGCTGCTGATAGCCAATAGTTAGAATAGAAAAACAAATAGCTGCCTCCGGGTTTTTACATTTCCCCTGGCACAATTCGCTTTTTAGTGAAAGGAAAGGCTCATGCTATCAAGAACTATCGCAGACTATACAGCCGGTCTTTGCTTTGAAAATCTACCTGCAGAAGTTGTCGAAGCAAGCCGGACAGCGGTAACAGACTGGCTTGGTTCGGTTTTGGCCGGTTCAAAAGAACCCCCGGCAGTTAAAATGGCCGATGTTGTGCGGCGGGCGGGTGGCAATAAACAGGCCACACTGATAGGTTTTGATGAAAAAAGTTCAGCGCTTAATGCTGCCCTGGTTAACGGGACATCCTGCCACATCCTGGAACTGGATGATTTGCATCGCAGTTCAATTTTGCACCCTGCCGCCCCGATTATATCTGCTGCCTTTGCCGCCGCTGAGGAGCGTGAAGCATCAGGCCGCGAATTAATCACTGCAATAGTTGCCGGTTATGAAGTGGGTATTCGAATCGCTGAGGCTATAACTCCATCCCATTATTACTACTGGCACACGACAGCTACCTGTGGAACATTCGGAGCTGCTATTGCAGCCGCGAAAATTTACTCCCTGACAGCAGGCCAGGTTATCGATGCTCTTGGTAATGCCGGTTCACAGGCTTCTGGATTATGGGAATTTCTTCAGGATGGGGCGATGACCAAGCATCTTCATCCCGGAAAAGCGGCCATGAACGGCCTGCTTGCCGTGCAGCTTGCCGAGCAGAACTTCACAGGGGCAAAGTTTATTTTGGAAGGGGAAAAAGGGTTTTTTAAGGCTACCGCCAGCGAGTATTATCCGGATAAAGCTGTTGCCGGCTTGAACGAAGATTACCGTATTCTCGGTAACAGCTATAAAATATATCCTTCCTGCCGTCATACTCACAGTGGAGTTGACCTGGCTTTACAGTTGGTTTCCGAGGAACTTAAGCCCTCCGATATTGACAGGATCACCATAAGAACCTATGCGCATGCAAAGGAACTGGTTGGCGAGTTAAAATATACAACTCCTTATAAAGCAAAATTTAGCCTGCCCTTTTGCCTGGCTGCAGCCCTGGTTGAAGGCAGGCTTGATTTAAATAGTTTTGATTTTTCATTTCCTCTAAACCCTGCGATTATCGAAGTGGGCGAACGCTGCTCCGTGATAGCCGATCCGGAACTTGAGAAAATATATCCTAATTGTTGGGCTGCAGTTATCGAGGTAATCCTAAAAAACGGTCAATATATAGAAGCCCGTACCGATTATCCCCGCGGCGATCCGGAAAACCCGGCAACGGAAGAAGAAATAAAAAGCAAGTTTAAAAAGCTTGCCTGCCTGGCCTGGCCTGAAAATAGAGTTAAACGCACCCTGGACTACCTGGAGAAGCTGGAGTATCTTGAAAATGTTGAAATTCTTTTTAACTGATCGATAGTTTATAATACTGTATAAAGGAAGGGACATAAATGGCCGAATTAATTCCAATTTACTATTCAGGCAAACAATACCTGGTTCCAGAAGGGGTAACAATTATGGGTGCTGTTGAGTACTCGGGATATCGCCTGGTACGGGGTTGCGGCTGCAGGGGCGGGTTTTGCGGTGCCTGTGCGTCCGTTTACAGGGTTCCCGGTGATCATCAGATCAAGGTAGGCCTGGCCTGTCAGACCCGGGTAGAGAAAGGCATGGATATCGCAATATTGCCCTATTACCCGGCTCAAAAAGTTTTATATGACATCAAATTGGTAAAAGACCCGAAGCAGGAGCTGCAAAAAATGTATCCCGAAATGTACCGTTGCCTTGGCTGCAGCGCCTGTACCAAGATATGCCCCCAGGATCTGCCGGTTATGGATATAATCGCTGAAGCTCAAAGGGGTAATCTGGCTGCAGTTGCAGAGCTGTCTTTCGACTGTGTGATGTGCGGACTCTGTGCTTCCCGCTGCCTGGCCCAGATGGTTCCCTATAATATTGCCATGGCTGCAAGGCGGTTGTACGCTTATTTCATGCTTCCCCGTCCTGATTATGTCGGAGCCAGGATCAGGGAAGTTGAGCAGGGAGTTTATGATCAGCAGATCGATGCATTGCTTGAGGAAAACCAGGAAAAATTGCATAAGTTATACGCAGAAAGAGATATTGAAGGTATCTAAGGGGGATTTTCAATGGGTTATCCGTCCCATTTTGATCAAACATTAAACATGGTTAAAGAAACCAGGACATTTAGAAGAACCCAGGAGATAGCGCGTCTTAATGATGCTGAAAGAACCGAGCTTATATCTAATTTTCATCCTGATTACCGGGCCGAAGGAATGGCCGCACTGCGCCTTGGTCCCAACAAGGGTGATCGGGTGCCGGTAGAGCTTGCAAAAGCCCTGGAATCGTACAGTATTTTTAATCCGGAAAATCTCAACCTCTCCGCACCGGAATACATTACTGATATCTTGATAGTTGGCGGGGGAGGCGCCGGTTGTTCTGCCG
>PWSG01000051.1 GCA_003564055.1 Syntrophomonadaceae bacterium | reverse complement strand
TGGAAAAAGAAATTGTTACCTCTATTGCCGAACTGCTTCGTGCTGATGACGAGGTAGTTGGAAATATGACCAGCGGCGGAACAGAAAGTATTCTTATGGCGGTTAAAACTGCTCGCGACTGGGCTCGTGAAAACAGGCCGCAGATTACAGAACCCGAAATGGTCCTGCCGGTAAGCGCACATCCTGCTTTTCTCAAGGCAGCACAATACTTTGGTCTCAGTATAAAGCAAACTGACCTTGACTTAAATAGTTACCGTGCCGACCTTGCTTCCTACCGTGAAGCTCTGGGCGATAATACAATTATTGCGGTTGGCTCGGCGCCAAACTTTTCACACGGTTCTATAGACCCGGTTAAAGAAATGGCCTCCCTGGCTGCTGAAAAAAACATCTTGTTTCATGTTGACGGATGTGTGGGCGGGATATACCTTTCCATCATGCGACGCATGGGCGATAAACTGCCTGACTTTGATTTTTCTCTTCCCGGGGTGACCAGCATCTCTGCCGACCTGCATAAGTACGGTTATACTCCAAAAAACGCTTCGGTAATACTATACCGCAATCGTGACCTGCGCAGGCACGCCTGGTTCGTTTGTTCCTCAACTACAGAGTACGTAGTTATAAACCCGACCACTCAAAGCAGCCGTACAGGCGGGCCAATTGCCGCTGCCTGGGCCATGCTGCGCTACCTGGGGGAAGAGGGGTTTCAAAACATTGTGCGTAAATCCCAGGAGGCCACAAACAAAGTAATCTCCGGTATTAGTAAAATAGAAGGAATCGATGTAATAGGTAAGCCGGATATGTGCATGTTTACACTGGCTTCGGATGAGGTCAATGTATTTGAGGTTGATGATGAAATGAAAATGCGAGGTTGGCAGATGATACCGCAGTTTGCCTGCGGCGGCAGTCCGCCGAACCTACATATTAGCCTGACCCAGGCCAATGTGCCTCACGCAGAGCAATTTGTAAAAGATTTAAAAGAAGTAGTTGAAACCCTGCGCAGCAAAGGGTCGGCGGTAAACACTGCTGAGCTATACGCGATTGTGGATGAAGTTGCAGGGGAGCCTCTTGAGGATATAATGGCTGCACTCATCCCTCATATCGGGCTAAGTGGGATGGACCTGCCGGAAAAGATGGCGCCGCTGAATACAGTTTTAAGCCGCCTGCCGGCCGGAAAGCGTGATCAGCTGTTAACCTTTTTCTTTAACATGACATAATTACCAATGAGCCGTCACTTAGGGAATAAGAAGTGTACTGCTAAAGACAGTTATTAAAACTCCTGGCTTGTCAGCTGCTATGCCAGGTGCTTCTGCCATTTCCTTTGATAAAACGGGTGATAACCTGAGAAAGCAGACTGTGCATGGAAAGAAGCAGCTGAAATAGTTACTGCTAAAAATTTTAGCCTGTTTAAAACTGGACGAGAGTTTTTATGCTGCCGCTGGCAGGATGGTTAAAAGCTTCATGAATTTTATCAACTGGTATTATCCCGGTAACCAGTGGAAAGAGGTCAATTAGCCCTTCGGCAATCATACCTGCTGCTTCCGTGAACTCGCTGCCTGTCTTCCCGAATGCGCTTACGATATCAATTTCTTGGGTGACGAGACTTAAGAAGTTAATTTCCACCGGCTGGTAGCAGATACTGAGGATTACTGCTTTACCCCCTGCTGCAGCCTGGCTGCAAGCCTCCTGGATTGTTTCAGGCAAACCGGCGCACTCAAAGACCAGGCTTAAGCCGCGGTTGCTCGTCAAGCTGGTGACCTCCTGATCCAGGTTTTTCTGCCCGGGGTCTATAACAGCACTTGCCCCCATCTTAAGGGCTGTATTTTGCCTGTAGGGGTTTGTTTCAAAAACTATAACATTTTCAACACCCTTTTGCTTTAGTAGGGACAGCAGAATAAGACCTACTGTGCCTGCTCCGATGATAAGAATCCAGTCTTTGCCGGCAAAGCTTACTTTATTTACAGCATGCAGGGCTACACTTAATGGTTCAGTCAGTGCCAGCTGTTCAAGTGGAGCTTCTTTTGAGAGTTTAACCAGGTCTTTTGCCGGAAATAGAGTATATTCAGCCATGGTACCGTGATCTGTAATTCCCAGCCTGCGAACTTCGCGGCACAGGTTATCACGGCTATTGAAGCAGAAGCTGCATTTGCCGCAGCTGATAATATTGTTGCCTGTAACACGGTCACCTGCTGACCAGCCTTTACAGCCTTTCCCCACAGATTCAATTACACCGGAAAATTCATGACCAATTGTTATTGATGGCTCTAAAAAACCGGTTTTAAAGGCGTGCAGGTCGGAACCGCATATGCCGCAGTATTTAATTTTAACAAGAATTTCTTCTGGTCCCGGTTTTGGAACAGGTTTTTCAACTATTTCTAAGTTTCCAGGGCCATTTATAATAGCTGCTTTCAATATTATGCCGCCTTTAGCAATTAGTGGTTAAAAACTGCGGGGTCCGATAAACTTGAATAGCTTTAAAAGGATAAAGGCAAAAAGCATTGCCCCTGCATAGATCAAAACTACAGTTTCAACACTCCAGTTCCACCACAGGGGTGCA
>PWSG01000189.1 GCA_003564055.1 Syntrophomonadaceae bacterium | reverse complement strand
TTTCAAATTGCAGCAAGGGTAAATTTCATGTATTAAGGTATGCCTTCGCTATGTAATGCCTGCAGCAGGGAGCCGATCCCCGGACCATCAACAGACGATAGCTTGCCTCTCCAATATGTTCCTTCACCTGAAGGGATAGAATCTCCCCGAGGGTTAATACCTTTTGCATCTTCCAAATGAATAAAAGCTAATTGGGAATCTTGTTATAATTTGCCAGTACTACCAACCATTCAGGCAGCCAATCTTGATTTTTTTAAAAATCCGGCATTTTATTTTGAGGCTCCAATTTATTATTGTATTCCATTTTAATAAACCTCCCTGCTTATAAATGGATAGGTAGAAAAAGTTAACAAAAAAGGGTTCTGTGGGGCTTTTATTAATACATGCAAATCCCCGGAAACCCCATTATTCTTATGGTGCGCCTGCGTGGTTTTGAACCACGGGCCTCCTGCGTGTCAAGCAGGCGCTCTCCCCCTGAGCTACAGGCGCATGAACTATAATGCAGGATTATTTTAGCACTATCCTGATTGTAAAGTCAAGCAAATTGACTGTCGTGAAACTATACGGGAAACTATAAAACTTACTCTTTATATGCTATTATGTGAATATGTAATATCTTTAAGGGGGGTCTCATTTGCCAGCTAATTTAACGCCGCAGTATTACGAAGCGGAAGAAAAATATCGCCGTGCGAGCACTCCTGAAGAGCGTATCAGTGCCCTGGAAGAGATGCTGAAGGTTATACCAAAACACAAGGGCACGGAAAAGCTGCAGGGTGATATAAAAAAACGGATCGCCCGCTTTAAAGAAGAAGGAAAGAAGAAAAAATCTACAAAAGGGTATGATCCTTTCGGGGTTGAAAAGCAGGGTGCGGGCCAGGTTGTTTTAGCCGGGTATCCCAATACGGGCAAATCATCACTGGTTGGTGCGCTTTCAATGGCTAAAGTAAAAGTGGCGGAATACCCATTTACTACAGCCCTGCCAATGTCAGGCATGATGCCCTACAAGGATACCTTTATCCAGCTGGTTGATACACCCCCCTGTGTAGAGGAAAATATTCCTTCAGGCTTGATAGGTACATTTAAGGAAGCTGATCTCCTGCTCATTATAGTTGATGTTTCTACAGCTGAATGCCTGGAACAGCTTGAAGGTATTGTTAACATCCTGCAAGAGCGTGAAGTAATTGATCTTTATGGGAATGAGGAAGTGCTTACCCCGATTCCCTTTTTAATCCTGGCTAATAAAATAGATAATCCTGATGCTGAAGAAAACCTGGAGGTGCTTCAGGACCTGTGGCCCGAATTGGAATTCATAAAAGTATCATCTGAAGGAGTTGGCCTGGAAGGCTTAAAAAATAAAATTTTCGAGATGCTTGATATTATCAGGGTTTATGGCAAAGCCGCAGATCGTGAGGCGGATATGGACCGGCCCTTTATCTTAAAAAGGGGCGGTACTGTGCTCGATTTTGCCGAGCAGGTGCACAGAGATTTTCCAAATAAATTAAAAAGCGCCCTGGTATGGGGGTCTTCAAAGTTTGACGGCCAGGCTGTTGCCCGTGAGTATATTTTAGAAGACGGGGACATAGTCGAGCTGCAGTTGTAACCTGATTGTACTAGAGATACTGAAAAATATTTTAATCGTGACTTCCCTCCCAGGCAGGAAATACTGCACTTGTTGCGAATATGCTTTCTATAAAATAATAAGGAGATGAGCTTAATTATGTGGATAGGGTTAGCGATAGTTGCGGTAATTGTAATATTCCTGATTGGAACATACAACAGTTTGGTGTCACTGCGTCAGCGTATTAAGAATGCCTGGTCCCAGATTGATGTTCAACTAAAAAGGCGTTACGATTTAATACCGAACCTGGTCAATACTGTTAAGGGTTATGCCACACATGAACGGGAAACTTTTGAAAAAGTTACCCAGGCCCGGAATATGGCTATAAACGCCTCAGATGTTAACCAGCAGGCAGAAGCTGAAAATATGCTCTCGGGTGCTTTAAAATCGCTTTTTGCAGTTGCTGAGAGTTACCCCGAGTTAAAAGCAGATGCCAATTTCCGGCAGCTGCAGGAAGAGCTGAGTAATACAGAGGGGAAAATTGCCTTTGCCAGGCAGTTCTATAATGATACAGTGATGAAATTTAATACCATGATTCAACGTTTTCCGGTAGTACTTGTCGCAGGCATGTTTGGTTTTCACAAGGAAGAATACTTTAACATTGAAGAAGGCTCTGCAGCACGCGAAGCAGTTAAAGTTGAATTTTAACCGGGAGATGCGAAACTTGAAAAATAAAATAAATGTGCTTTTTAAAGGCAAACTACTTTTAAGTGTTTTAATTATGGTTTTTGTCGTAACGGCGGTTATGCTGCTATTTCCGGCTGAGGTCGGAGCAGATGACCGCTCATTTTATTTTCCACAGGTAATAATTGAGGCCGAGGTTAAACCTGATGGATCAATGGCAGTAGTGGAGAACCGTACTTTCCGCTTTGACGGCCGCTACCGGGGGGCCTGGTCTTATATCTACCTGAAACACAATGCGGAAATAAGAGATGTC
>PWSG01000095.1 GCA_003564055.1 Syntrophomonadaceae bacterium | reverse complement strand
TTGAGGGTGCAGCGGCTCTAAGGCAGCAGATAGTAAAAATTAAAAGTTATAATGAAGCCGAAAAAATACTCCAAAGCTTAAGAGAAAAGGCGCAGTAATAATTCGTAAAAAAGAGATTTTTGCCTGTCATCCCTGATTTATTATTGTCACCGGTCAGGTTTAATAGTAAAATTAATAATGCGCACACGTTGTGCACAATTATCTGCAGCAGCCGTGATGTCAGGCTATTACGGGTGTTATGGAGGTTTTTAAGTTGCAATCAGAACGCCTTTTTAGAATAGGTAATAAACTTGTCAGTCTTGAAAAGACATTTCATGTAACAGAAAAAGTTCTCGAGTTACGTGAACAGGGTTACTCCCAGCAGGAAACCTCTGATCGGCTAAAAATTGACCGTAGTTTTATTTCTCGCTTGGAGACTGTCGGCGAAATAAGAAAGGGCAACCGTATAGCGGTAATAGGCTTTCCCCTGGCAAACTCTAAAGCTGTTATGGAAGTTTGCAGTGCTTATGGTCTTGAGTATTATTTGATTCTTAATAATAATGAACGCTGGGAAATGGTTCAGGATAAGCAGGCTCTTGATTTTTTCAATAGTATGCTTGAACTTTTAACTCAACTTCGCAAGTTCGATTTGCTGGTCATGATTACTTCACAAAAATGGTACCATCTGGCCGAAGCCTTACTTGATATCCAAATCATTCATCTTGATCTTGGGCCAACCCCTATTGAAGAAGATTGTTTATTTGAGCAAAAGCGTCTGGAAACTATATTGGATCAAATAATTTAACAGCTTAGAAGGGATGGGCAAAAAGTTGAAACATATAGTTGGTATCAGTCTTGGTTCTTCAAGCAGGAATCACACTGCAACAATTGAGCTGATAGGTGAGCAGTACAGGATTGAACGGATTGGAACTGATGGCAATATGCAGCAAATGGTTAAAATGATAGAAGAACTTGATGGCAAAGTGGATGCTTTCGGCCTTGGAGGAATGGATCTTTATATCTATGCCGTTGATCGCCGCTATGAAATCAGGGATGCCAGAAGAATTTCCCGGGCAGCTCGAAAGAGTCCTATTGTCGATGGTTCCGGTCTTAAAAATACTCTTGAAAGGCGTTGCCTAGAACAACTGGCCGGAGAAACAGATTTATTTAAAGAATCCAGGAAAGTGCTTTTGATGTCTGCAATGGATCGTCTCGGAATGGCTCAGGCTCTCGAAAAAGTTGGCTGCAAAATGACTTACGGTGACTTGCTTTATGTGCTTGGCCTGCCCCTGCCTCTTTCGTCATTAAAAAGCCTGGCTGTGATTGCACGGTTCCTGGCGCCCCTGGTTGGGCAGCTTCCTTTTACTATGATCTATCCTACCGGGGAGAAGCAAACTATAAACAAACCACGCTATACACGCTACTTTTATGAGAACGATATCATTGCCGGTGATTTCCACTTTATTCATCGCTATATGCCTGAAGAACTTGAGGGCAAGGTTATCATTACCAACACTGTTACAAAAGATAATATAGAGCATTTGCGAAAGTGTAAAATAAAAACGCTGATCACGACTACTCCTGAAATGGAAGGACGTTCTTTCGGCACCAATGTACTCGAAGCGCTGCTCGTCTGTATGGCTGATGGAAAGCAGGAATTAACTGAAGATCAGTACTATTACCTTCTTGAAAAACTTGATTTAAAACCGAGAATTGTCAATTTTTAATTTAAAGACAGGCTTTAGGGGAAAAGTTTGAAAAAGTTTAAAATGGCAATAAATCTTGACAACGTTTGATGAACATCTTATAATAAATCAAAATTAAAGGGTGCTGGTAACGGTGTCAAGCTTGCCTTGGCACTATCTTTATCTATGCAGGCTTCTTCTTTTTTGAAGCCGTTCTTTATTTTATCAACTTAGAATGGCACAAAACGGATTAATTATCACCAGAAACTGATGTAATTGTTTAATTAACTTGCAAGGGGGAAACTTTAATGGAAAATAATGAAGAACTGTTGTTGACTAAAGACGGTTTTGAAAAGTTGGAAAAAGAGCTCAATCATTTAAAAACGGTTAAGCGAAAGGATATCGCCGCCCGGATAAAAGAAGCTATTTCATATGGTGATATTACTGACAACTCTGAATATGAGGATGCTAAAAACGAGCAGGCTTTTATTGAAGGAAGGATTATAACCCTTGAAAAAATGCTGCGTCGGGCTCGTCTGCTTGAGAAAAGCGATGATGATCTCCATGTTGCCCTTGGTTCGATCGTTAAATTGAAAGACAAAAACTCGGGACAAAACCAGGAATACACTATTGTCAGTACGGCCGAGGCTGATCCTACAGAGAAAAAGATATCCAATGAATCGCCTGTCGGAAAGGCACTTTTTGGCC
The DNA here is from genome assembly GCA_003564055.1 of Syntrophomonadaceae bacterium. Taxonomy (GTDB): domain Bacteria; phylum Bacillota; class Dethiobacteria; order DTU022; family DTU022; genus T3SED10-7. Next base: position 188 of record PWSG01000095.1, on the reverse strand, counting down.
TCACTGTTGGAGATGAGGTAGATGTTAAAGTTCCGATTGGCACTATGAGCTATATAATTGAAGAAATTAATTAAACACTATGTTGCACTGGGGGCAAAAAAATGGAGCAGGAGCAAAAACAGTTAAATGAACTTCTTCTGATGCGCCGGCGAAAACTTGATGAACTTCGTAACAGGGGCATAGAACCT
>PWSG01000069.1 GCA_003564055.1 Syntrophomonadaceae bacterium | reverse complement strand
TATCAAACCGCCTGTATATTACAGGTTGATGGCTGAAAAAGGTGATCAGCTTAATCAGTGGGTTCTTGAAAAGCTTGAGGATAAAGTAACTGACCTGCAGGTAGATCTGCCTGCCAAGATGAAAAATTATTTTATTTCTTCGGAACAAGATAACCTGGAAAAAAGAATTCTCCGGGCTGCTCATTACCTGGCAACAAACTGGGAGTTTAAAATCATTTACCGTCTCAATGAAGGTTTGTACGGCCTTGAAGAAACATCTAAAGCCATCGCAGACCAGATTGAAGAGCACTATGATCTGGCCGGTGTCCAAAAGCTGGCCCTGGGAAAGAAAACCAGCAATTTTTTAGATTTGGTCGGGCAGCTGCGTTTTCAACAACGCTGGGCCCAGTCACCGCGTGTGCCAAAAACATCAGTCATGGGGCACATGTTAATTGTAGCGATGATGAGTTATCTTTGTTCAATTGAAGTAAATGCCTGTCCAAAACGCATTTATAATAACTATTTTGCCGGGTTGTTTCATGATTTGCCAGAAGTTCTGACCAGGGATATTGTTTCACCGGTCAAGCGCTCGGTGGCCGGGATAGAAGAAATAATTAAAGATATTGAGCACAGGCAGCTTGAGGAAAGGATATTTCCCCTGCTTCCTGCAGCCTGGCATGAGGAATTGAAATATTTTACCGACAATGAATTTGCCAGTAAAATAGTTGAAGGTGAAATGATAAAAACCGTCAGTTCAGATGATATAAATAAGGATTATAACCACGATTACTTTTTACCGCTTGACGGTGAGATTATTAAGGCCTGTGACAGGCTTGCTGCTTATATAGAAACATTTCTTTCTATTTCTCATGGCATTAAATCGTACCACCTGGAGGAAGGGAATAGACATTTATACAAGCTTTACAGCAATAAGGTTATAGCCGGAATCAATTTTGGTCAGCTTTTTAGCTATTTTAAGGTATAAACGCGCATGATTTTGCCAGGACTGCAGATTTGATGCAGGCTATAAACCACCAATGAATTTACGTCTGCCCAGCGCATAAGCCCTGTAATCCGGGATATGTTTGAGTATTATAATAACTGCTACAACGAATCCAAACAAAACCCAATCCCACTTAGCGTACTGCAGGGCTAAGATGAAGGGTATGCTTAAAGCAGCGCTGCCAAAGGCAGTATTGATGTCTTTTAAAACCAGGCTTAGAATTATGGCGCAAAGTATTGCAAAAACGATACTCGAAGGCGAGATAACAATAAAAACGCCAAGGGTTGTGGCCAGACCTTTTCCGCCTTTAAAATTTAAAAAAATACTGTAATTATGACCAAGCACAGCCAGGGCGCCACAGGTAAAAACTGTAAGCTGGTCTGCCGTTAATGAAAGAGCAAGCATAACTATGATCATGCCTTTTAATACGTCAACAAAAACAGTAAGAATTCCGGGCAGCAGGCCTGAAGTCCTGTAAATGTTCATGCCTCCTACATTGCCCGATCCCTGCTCTCTTATATCAATTTTTTTAAATAGGCGGCCAAAGATATAGGCGCTTGGAAATGAACCGATTAAATAAGCCAGCAGATAAAACGCTAAACTGGACATTGTTTTTTGCCTCCCGGAATTAAATATTTCGCGTAAAGAGACATTAATTCCTTCTGTGCCTCATAGAAGATTTTTTAAACTTAAAGCCGGGTTGCAGGAATTCTGTAAATGATCTTTGAAAATCATAAAATATACTCATGCTCAGGGGTTGTTAAAGGTTTATCAGGGCGGGACCATTGAAGGCAGTGAAGTCTTTCGCACGAAAGGCGAAAGCTGGAGCTGTGCAGAGTGCCGGTAAAAATACTTAAAAATAATTAAGACTAAATTTATCAAACATATTGCCAGTATTGCACTAATTTATGATAAAATAAAAAAGTAATGTTGTTTGCTCTTAAAAGATAATAGGGAGTGGATAAAATGAAAATTTTAGTATGTACCGATGGTTCAGTACAAAGTCAGGAATCCCTGGAAGAAGCTGCCGAGATTGTTGAAGGATATAATCCTGAAGATGTTGCTATAATTCATGTTTATCAGGCAAAAGATATACCTTACCTGGGGGAGTATATTTCTAAAGATCGAATTGAAAACCTTAAAGATGCCCAGGATAAACAGAAAGAAAAAGCAAATAAAATATTAGAACAAGCTTTGGAAATGTTTGAGAAGAAAAATATTAAGGCCAGGACTTTCCTGGGACAGGGGACTCCTTCTGAAGCTATTGCAAGAGTAGCTTTAGAGGAAGAATTTGATATGATTGTGGTTTGCAGCATGGGCCGTGGCGGGTTGAGAAAAATTCATCGAAAGATCAGAGATGTCGGCTCTCGTCCCGGTAATAAAAAGTTCACCGTGGTACCTGCTTTATTTATGCGCCACCACAAAGATTAAGATAAAGACAGGCAGAGATCAGGCAGCTTAAAGGCATTCCGGAAATGATCTTTAAAAATCATAAAATATACTCGCGCGCCGGGGTTTCAGAATTACGGATTTTATTTTACAAATTCGAAAAATCTGTTGATCTATTCGATTCTGGCTGGAATTTCGGCTTGT
>PWSG01000080.1 GCA_003564055.1 Syntrophomonadaceae bacterium | reverse complement strand
CCTGGGTATTCTGGCATGCCTACGAGGATTTGTTAAGCAGTACTGCTTACCTAAAACGAAAACAACTTTCGTTTAAAGAAATAATTCTGCCATGGCTGAAATACCGCAAGGCTCATGCGATCTGGGCTGCTGATGACATCAAGCCGATTTTTAGTTTCGCACGATTAATTTTGAATAAAATAGCAGGAAAGATCCGCAGAAGATTCAATAAATCTTAAAGCTATCTCTGCCCTGTGAAAAGAGTTTTAAGGCGTATAAAAACTCAGTAATAACCCAGAGATTACCTGACTTTAAACCTAAATATAGATTCTTTATAAAACTATCCGCCCATTTCAAATCTTGCCGCTATAAAAAAGGATGTTGATATTATAATTACCTTACGAAACACGTAGATATGTTAGAAAACATCGATAAAAAACGGTTTGTTTCGATTATAATAGTAAAAACCCCGGCAGTAAAAACTGTACCCTTAAGCTTTATAATGATCAAAGGGACGGCAAAATTACCCGTCCCTTTTTCAATACCATGATTTGTTTTTTTTTAACCTTCCTCTTCCTGTTCTTTTTTCGACTCGGCTATGATCTGTTCAGCTACCTGGTAAGGCACTTCCTCATAGTGTGAAAACTCCATTGTAAAAAACCCCCGGCCCTGGGTCATAGAGCGCAGGTCAATCGAGTACTTAAACACTTCGGCCATGGGAACCTGGGCCCGAATTTTCTGCAGGCCATTTTCGGGCTCCATACCCTGAATTTTTCCGCGTTTACTGTTTAAATCGCCCATGATATCACCCATGTATGCTTCGGGCACAATAACTTCAAGGTTCATAATCGGCTCAAGCAGGATAGCATTGGCCTGCTCCATGCCTTTTTTAAATGCCTGCGAAGCGGCAATCTTAAAAGCCATTTCAGAAGAGTCTACCGTGTGGTATGAACCATCAACCAGCCTGACAATCACATCCTGAACCGGATATCCGGCAACAAAGCCTGTCTCCATTGCTTCATTAACACCCTTCTCTACTGCAGGAATATACTGCCGGGGAACTGATCCACCGAAGATCTTATTTTCAAAAACAAGCCCTTCCCCGGTTTCAGCAGGCTCCATTTCAATGTAAACGTGGCCAAACTGACCCCGGCCGCCTGATTGCTTCTTGTGTTTTCCTTCTACTTTAGCCTGACCCTTAATAGTCTCGCGGTAAGGGACCTTTGGTGTGGAAAGCTCCACTTCAACACCAAATTTTTCCTGCAGGCGGTTTACTATAATATCAAGGTGCAGTTCTCCGAGCCCGGAAATAACCGACTGTTTGGTTTCCACCCTTCTTTCCAATTGAAAGGTCGGATCTTCTTCCAGGAAGCGTGAAAGACCGCTGCCGACTTTTTCTTCATCACCCTTGGTTTTAGGCTCTACAGCGAAGGAAATAACCGGTTCAGGGAAATTAAGCTTTGGAAACACAATCGGAGCACTGCGGTCGCATAGCGTATCGCCGGTTACCGTTTCCTGGAGCTTGGCCACACAGGCTATATCACCGGTAACAACTTCATCCATACTGACCTGGTTTTTACCGCGCATGGCAAAAACCTGGCCGAATCTTTCATTTATATCCCTGGTTGAATTGTAAACCTGGCTGTCAGGTTGAATAGTTCCGGAATAAACCCGGAAAAAGTTTATTCTTCCCACGTAAGGGTCAGCCAGGGTTTTATAGACGAAGGCCGACATTGGTTCATCAGGACTTAGTTTGCGGGCAATTTCTTCCTCGCTGTCGGGTAAATGTCCTTTTAGTTCACCCTGATCAAGAGGCGTAGGAAGATATGTTTTAATTAAATCGAGCAGGGTTTGGATTCCATAATTACTGGTTCCTGCACTGCACAGGACCGGGACGATCTTGTTATGCAAAACACCCTGCCGGAGGCCTTTTTTTACTTCATCGTCAGTAAGCGGTTCACCTTCCAGGTACTTTTCAAGCAAGCTGTCATCGGTTTCGGCCACTGCCTCTACCAGCTTTTCGCGCAGTTCTTCAGCCTGGTCTTTCAGGTCAGCAGGAATATCTTCTTCTTTTACTGACTTGCCTTCATCAGAAAACATAACTGCCCTCTGGCTGACCAGATCGACTACCCCTTTAAAATCAGCCTCTTTGCCAATCGGCATCTGCAGTGGCGCAACACTGTAACCAAAATGATCGCGCAGCTGATTAAGAGTTCCTTCATAGTCGGCATTTTCACGGTCTAACTTATTAATAACTACCAGGCGGGGCAGGTTAAAGTCATTGGCGTAACCCCAAACCTTTTCAGTCCCCACCTCGACTCCCGATACGGCGCACACAACAACAACAGCGCTGTCAGCAACTCTTAACGCTCCTAAAACATCACCGATAAAATCAAAATATCCAGGTGTATCGAGCAGGTTTACCTTAATTCCATCCCATTCAAGCGGAGCAAGGCCGACATTAATTGTAACCTGTTTCTTGATTTCATCAGGATCAAAGTCTGTTGTGGTGTTTCCCGCCTCAATTTTTCCCAGGCGGTTTATCGCACCTGACGTAAAAAGCAGCGCTTCGGTAAGAGAAGTCTTTCCGGCACCGCCAT
>PWSG01000109.1 GCA_003564055.1 Syntrophomonadaceae bacterium | reverse complement strand
TGTAATGATTTGTGTTCTGCTCTCGAAAGGTCAATCGATCCGGAAGGCAGCAGCATCCTTGATACTGCCTCACCGGCTTTAATGAGCCTGCGGCGTCAAAAACAGGCATTGCAAAGTAAAATCAGGGATAAATTGGATGAATACACACGAAGTTCTAAATACAGGCGTTATATACAGGAATCGCTTGTTACAATCCGCAGCGGACGTTATGTTTTACCTGTCAAGCAGGAGTACCGGCAAAATATTCAAGGAGTGGTTCACGATCAGTCATCAAGCGGCGCTACGCTTTTTATTGAACCGCTGCCTGTGGTCCAGATGCAAAATGAACTTACTGCCCTTAAGCGCCGTGAAGAAGAGGAAATAGAAAGGATTTTGTATCAATTAAGCGTTCAGGTAGCGAATGAAAGCGATAACCTGGCTCAAAACAGGTCATTATACGCTGAACTTGATTTCATTAATGCACGCGGGCGTTTAAGTCTTTCTATGGGCTGCCGGGAACCGCAACTGAATCGGGGTAATGACCCCAGTATTTATTTTGAGAACGCTGTACATCCCCTGCTGCCCGGCAAGAAGGTCCCGCTATCAGTTGATTTGGGCGAACAGGCTAAAACCCTTGTGGTTACCGGGCCGAATACCGGAGGTAAAACAGTTGCATTGAAGACAATTGGTTTGCTTACGGTTATGGCTCAAAGCGGTTTGCATATTCCTGCCGGAAAAGATACCAGGATTGCTGTTTTTGAAAAAGTAAGAGCCGATATCGGTGATGAGCAGAGCATAGCCCAGTCTCTGAGTACTTTTTCGGGTCATATGAAAAATATCATCGAAATAATTGAAGAATCGGGGCCGAGTTCGCTGGTTCTTTTTGATGAACTGGGTGCGGGGACAGATCCTTCCGAGGGTTCGGCGCTGGCCATGGCTATCCTTGGTGAACTGACTGCAAAGGGCGTGCTGACTGTGGCAACAACGCACATTAATGAATTGAAACTATTTGCCCAGGTCCAGGAAAGAATGCAGAATGCTGCCATGGAATTTGACCCGGATACACTTACTCCTACTTATCGCCTTTTACAGGGTGTGCCCGGTCAGAGCAATGCTTTTTATATAGCCGGACAGCTGGGTTTGCCCGAAAATGTTCTTCAAAAAGCAAAAAGTTTTGTTCACCGTTCACATGATCAGGTTGAATCAGTTATTGCCAGCCTGGTAGAAGATCAGCAGCGTTACCACAGGGACAGCCGACAGGCTGAAATCGATCGCAGTCGGGCTGAATTATTGATGGAAGAACTGGAAAAAGAGCGTGAACTCCTTCGAGCCAGGCGCGAAGATATCTTAAGGGAAGCCCGAGATGAAGCGCGGCAGTTAATAAGGCAGACAAAAAGCTCAACTGACAAAATAATTAAAGAAATGCGCGCTCTTAAGAGTTCGGGCGGTGAAAAGATGCAAGTTAAGGCCGAGCAGGCCCGCCAGGAATTAAACTTGCTAAGGCGCGATGTTGAAGCGGGTGAAGAAGCGGAAGAAGATGAACACTATGTTGTGAAAAAAGAAGATTTAACCGAGGGGCAGATTGTATATATTCGAAGCTTAAAGCAAAGAGGGGAAATTGTTTCTTTTTCTTCTGACGAAGCATTGGTCCAGGTTGGTTCTATTAAGGTGCATCTGCCCCTTAATGAGCTGCGGTTAGAACGGGAAAAAGAAACTGCTGACAAAAATAGTTTAAAAACTGAAAAAGCAGGTAGTTATAGCGTAAGTAAAGATAAGGTCGCAAGCAGTTCAATTGATCTGCGCGGTCTTAACCTGGATGAAGCATGCCCCCTGGTAGATAAATTTCTCGACAATGCTCTTTGGGCTGGTTTAAGTCAGGTGGACTTAATCCACGGCAAGGGAACGGGAAAATTAAAAGAGGGTTTACGCGCTTACTTAAAAGAACACCCCATGGTTGGCAATTATCGCGGCGGCAGCTCTGCCGAGGGCGGTGAAGGGGTAACAGTAGTTGAGATAAAATCTTAAAGATATCAAATGGCAGGTGACATGTGGTGGAGGAGGAATTATTAAAACAAAATATTCTAAGTCTGCTTGAACCTGGTATTTTTAAGACCACCACGCAAATTGTTGAAGAGTTTCGTATTGAATTCCCCGGCTTATGGAAAATGCTCGAAAAAGAAGGGGAGATGCTTTACGGCAGCAGCTGTAGTTCCTTTCAACAGCCTGCTACACGCATCTCCCAGGTTCTTCAGACTTTCTCCGCAGAACAGGTTGTCTGCCTGCGCAGAAAAAACGGAAATTCCTGGAGCAAAAAGCAGTAAACTACCCCTTTAGTTAATTGCCGCTCATATCCCGGCCTCTTGATATAACCAGGGTAACCTCCCGGTTTGAGCTTACAGTTGTTCCTGGTGCCGGTATTTGCTCAATAATCCGGTTTATTCTCACCGAATCATCATATCGCTTCTCAATATTGATTGTTCTCAGGCCAACTCTGCTTAGCTCCAACTCGGCTATCGCCTGAAATTTACCGACCACATTGGGAACAACTACAGCCTCAGAGCTGCCCGGTTGTTGAGCAATACTACCATCTTCTGAAGTGGT
>PWSG01000024.1 GCA_003564055.1 Syntrophomonadaceae bacterium | reverse complement strand
GGGTGAAATTTTTGATTATGAAGGCAACTATTTTAGAATAGGGTTGGGACGCGATAACTTTAAGGACATCCTCAATGAGTTGGAAGAGTATGTGACTAAGTTATAATAAAGAAAAAGTCAAAAGAGAAGAAGAGGCTTCACAAGTCATATACAACTAATTCGCTTATTACTCTTGACTTAATATGCTATTATGTCATAATATGTGGCAAATGTCTAGCTTAAAGGAGAAGGACTTGTGAAATATAAAAAAATATTAACATTACTGATATTCATAGTCACAGCTGCCTTTATTGTTGGTTGTGCCGAGCAGGAGGTGCCTGTTGAAGAAGAAATAGCAGAAGGAATGCAGGATGAAGAAACCGCTGTTGAAGAAGACGAAAATGGTGACGCAGATGATCAAGTTGTTGAAAGTATTGATGAAAATGACGTGAGTGAAGATAACGACAAGGATGAAGCTTCTGCTGATTATACCGAAACTGACCCTTTAGAAAACAGCGATACTGCTGAAGCGCAGGAGTTCAGTTCCACTGCTAACCCTTTCCAGGTATTCAGCCAGGCCCGGGCTAATAGGATACCGATCGTTCTTAAATTTTATTCTGATACGTGAAGCGCCTGTGTGATGATGGAGCCCGTGTTCATGGCTCTAAAAGAAAAATATAAAGACAGCGCAGAATTCATTATCGCTGACTTTGCTATTGATGAAACTTTTGAACTGTTGGGGGAAGAAGGCTACGATGTACCCTACATACCGATGTTTTTCTTTATAAATGCCGATGGTGCGGTAATTATAAATGAAGCGGGTATTTTCAGTTTTGAAGAGATGTCTGAGTTTATAGAGCAGGTTATTTAGACGGCCTGTCAGCTGCTGCAGCATTCATCAATAATCCTATCTATGGTCTGTGAGTCAAAACCCCCGTCCCTCTGTCTCGCACCCGGTTTTGCTTAACCGAGCATGTCGGCCAGGCCGGAAGCACGTTTCAGGGAGTGTTTGATGCCCAGCTTCATTATCTCTTCCGAACCAACAATAACCACGGACTTTTTGGCCCGGGTTACCGCTGTATAGAGCAGTTCCCTGGTCATTGTGCGGACATAAACAGCAGGAATAATAATTGCTACATTTTCATATTCAGACCCCTGGGCCTTGTGCACCGTGGTTGCCCAGGCCGGTTCAAGGCATCCTCTAAGCGCCTCTAAAGGGTAAGCCACGAAGCTGCCGCCCCGGGGGAAAACAGCCATCGGCTCGGCAGGCCGCCGACTTCCAGTCGATTCCATGGCCACGTTAAGGACAAGACCTGAATCGCCGTTGTAAAGGCGTAATGAATAATCGTTGCGGGTCATCAGTACCGGTTCTCCCACCAGAAAATGGGGACTTCCGGTTATAAGCCCGTTATGCCTGAGATATTCCAACCACCGGTGATAGAACCAGGCATTAACATCTTTTGAACCGGTGCCCCCTGCGCTTATCCGGGTGGCACAGAGAATCCTGAACCTCTCAAAATGGACAAGTATTTCTTTCAACTTAGTGCTGGTCTCCGGGTCGAAACCGGCCGGGCCGGATTTGTACCTGCTTGACAGGCGCTCGTTGAGATCGGGCAGCCCGCTGATCAGCAGGTCATACCACTTCGTCATGAATGCAGCCCTTTGGTGTTCATCCCCCGGCATAAAATGTTCTACACCATCAAAATCTATTTCCGAAACGTCGTTTCTGGTTGCCAGGGCTGAGCCGCCCCCTGCTTCTGCAGGTGGCCTGCCATCATTGATCGCTACCGCTACCTCAAGAATCCTTTTGCCGGCTGAATCTTCTTCCCTGGCCCGGTAGCTTTTCCCGAGAACTACAACTCGCTTTTTCTCTTCTGCCGCTGTTTTGGAGCGGCAGAGATCGCGCAGGACAGCACCCGCCTCGATGGAGGGCAGCTGGTCGGCATCGCCCAGTAGAATTAATTTAGCTTCCGTCTGCAGGGAGCGCAGAAGATGATCCATCATGGCCAAATCGATCATCGAACTTTCATCAACAATAACCATTTTTTCTGAAAGGGGGTTTAATTCATTGTGCCAGAAGCGGTCACGACCAGGGGAGTAGCCGAGCAGCCGGTGCAGTGTGGTGGAAGGTGGGCAGTTATCGATCAGCAGGCGATCAGGGGCACCTTCTCCTTCGACAGCCGCCAGGTGACTGTTAACCGACTGGCGCATCCTGTCAGCTGCTTTACCTGTAGGTGCGGCGAGGGCAACCGATTGAAGCGATGGCCTGCCGGTTCTGGCCAAAACCCGCAGTATACTTGCTACGATCGAAGTTTTACCACTTCCCGGCCGGCCGCTAATAACCGCTATCCGGCCGTTCAAAGCCGTGCGCACCGCCAGCTTCTGCTGCTGATCAAGCTCAGACTTTACTTCACCTGCTGCCGGTGGAGAGGCAAATACCTCCTCAAGGGCCTCCTCAAAGGCTGCAGCTTCCGCTTCGCCAGCATCCGGCTCTCTATCACTGATCTCTTCTACAAAAGAGATTCGTTCACTTAAATTATTGCCAACTCGTTCTTCCAGGGTGTGTAGTTTCTGGATATAGAGGCAAGAGTGATCGAATATTAGC
>PWSG01000136.1 GCA_003564055.1 Syntrophomonadaceae bacterium | reverse complement strand
GCCGCAAGTCTTGCTTCAAAATAGCGCTTTTCATTATCCAGGCTATAACTGTATTCAATTACCTGCGACTCGCCTGTTTTTAAAGCTTTATGAATGCCATTTAAGATTTTATTGCTAATACCAGTTTCGAATACTTCCTCAACCTTGCTGCCTATAAGTCTACCAAGCTCATTTAAACTACGTTCTTCAGCAGTCAGCTGACCGCTGTCCTTTATTTCTGCATCAATGTAAACCCCATCCTTAGAGTAATGAAAAAGCATATCGGGAACAGCATTCACAAGGGCTCGGTTGCGTTTTTCGCTTTTACGCAGTTCATATTCGGCCATTTTTTGCTCGGTGATATCCTCGCCTACACAAAGATATTCCACTAGCCTGTTATTATCATCAAATAAAGCCCGGTTGGTCCACCTGATCCAGCGTGATTCTCCGCTCCCTGTTATATTTATATGCTCATGGGTGTGGATCGAATTTTCCGGAGTAAGCGACTGAAGGGATTCTTTAACCTGCGCTTTATTTTCTGACGGAACAAACTGAAAAATATCCCTGCCAATAATCTCTTCATAAGACTGATTGTAGAAACGGCAGTAAGCATCATTGACAAAAGTAAACTTTAGTCTGGGAGTGAGACGGATAACAAGAGCAGGAATATCTTCTGCAATAGTGCGGTACCATATGCTGCTTTTTTCTTTATAGTTATTGGCTGCCTGAGAAGTCTTTTCAGGCTCTAAATTATTATGTTTTTTAAAAGGCATGCTAAATACCTCCATATAGAACACAGGCCGGGGGAACAGTTCCATTTGCCTCTAATTCAGAAATCAGAGGTAAGATGTCAGAATAAAGGCGACTACCGAACCGTCTCCGCAGGCAAAGCTTATCTGCGTACTTTTCGCTCTTATGCCAGTTAAACTTTGCCGGGCACTTCGGAACTTTTCAAGGTGTTTATTTCTGTATTTTATTTTACCCTAAATTATTTTTTTTGTAAGCATTAGCAAAAAAGTAATAACTAAAACAAAATATCTTTGACAAATTCTATCGCAATAAGTTATAGTATAAAGAAATTTTCATTTAGTCAAATAAATATTGTACTTATTATGCTTAAAGGGGTTGAATGTATGGCCGAACCGGAAAAGACCAAACATCCAGATACTAAAATTCTTAATTCCTTTAGCATAGTCCAGCAGCAGTGTGATACATGTGCGCAGCAGCTGGAACTTCCTGACGATATTTGTGAGATTATCAAAAATCCGATGCGTGAAATCCAGGTAGCGATCCCGGTGCGTATGGATGAAGGCACAATTAAGGTTTATAAAGGTTTCCGGGTTCAGCACAATGATGCATTGGGCCCAACCAAGGGCGGCATCCGCTTTCACCCTGATGAAACAATTGACACGATAAGGGCACTGGCCGCCTGGATGAGCTGGAAGTGCGCTTTGCTCGAACTGCCCTTAGGCGGAGCTAAAGGCGGCGTTATCTGTAATCCCCGGGAAATGTCACAGGGTGAACTGGAACGTTTAAGCCGGGGTTATGTCCAAAAAATCTGGCAGCTCATCGGTCCTGATATGGACATTCCCGCTCCTGATGTATATACAAACCCCCAGATAATGGCCTGGATGATGGACGAGTATTCAAAAATTGCCGGAAAAAACCAGTTTGGTGTTATCACCGGTAAACCGCTCTATGTGGGCGGCTCGATCGGACGCAACACTGCTACAGCCCGTGGTGGCCTCTACGTAATTGAAGAAGCAGCACGCACAGCAGGGATGGACTTAAGAAACGCTTCCCTGGCAGTACAGGGCTACGGTAATGCCGGCTATAACCTGGCCTTTTTGGCCAATGATATTTTTGGCAGCAAGATTGTTTCCGTTTCAGACCAAAAAGGCTGTATCTACTGTAAAGAAGGTTTGGAACCCTTAAAGGTTTTTGACCATAAAAAAGTAAACGGCTCAGTTGTCGGCTGTCCCGGGACAGAACAAATTTCACACGATGAGCTGTTTAGTCTTGAAGTGGATATTCTCTGTCCAAGCGCGCTGGAGAATGTTATTACCGAAGATAATGCTTCATCTATAAAGGCCAGCATTATTGCAGAGCTTGCCAATGGCCCGACAACGCCTGAAGCGGATGATATCCTCTTTGAAAAGGGCATCCAGGTGCTGCCTGACTTTTTATGCAATGCCGGCGGTGTAACGGTTTCTTACTTCGAAATGGTCCAGAACTTTACCATGCTTTACTGGGACGAAGCTGAAGTTTTTGAGCGGCTGAAGAAGAAAATGGCTGCCGCTTATCACTCGGTTTATAACGCATCAGAAAAACATAAAGTTAACATGCGGCAGGCAGCCTACATGGTTGCAGTAAAAAGAATTGCCGATACAATGATTGTGCGCGGATGGGCTTAAGTTTTAAAAAGCCTGGCGTTTTGCTTTTTCCAGTAACACCTGAATAGTAGATTGCCCCTGATGCGTCCCAGTTCATCTCTGTCCGAAATATCCTGCAGAGTTTCATCCAGCAGTGTTTCTTCTGCCTCAAGAGCCTGATCCATTATTCTTTTAAGACGGGCATGGTCTTTTAAATCGTTAGATAGAGATGC
>PWSG01000280.1 GCA_003564055.1 Syntrophomonadaceae bacterium | reverse complement strand
TTTTTAAAAACATCTCCGATTGAGCCTTCTTCCATGATCTCACCGGCATATAATACTCCTATTTTGTCGCAAAGCCTGGCTACAACACCCAGGTTGTGGGTGATAAAAAGAATAGCCGTGTTGTAGTCTGCCATCAGCTCATGGATCAGGTCTAAGATTACCGCCTCAGTAGTCACATCAAGGGCAGTGGTAGGTTCGTCCATGATCATGAATTCAGGGTTGGTAGACATGGCCGTGGCAATGAGCACCCGCTGCAGCATCCCGCCTGATAGCTGGTGGGCGTATCTTTTAGCCACCGATTCAGGATCTGGCATTCTAACTTTAGTCAGCATCTCTATGGCCCGGTCACGGGCATCTTTTTTGCTCATCCCCAGGTGAATACGGGCCATCTCTGCAATCTGGTCGCCAATCAGCATGGAGGGGTTTATGGAGCCATTCGGATCCTGGTGGACCATGGTCACCTTTGAGCCCCAGACTTTGCGTACCTCTTTTCTCGGCAGCTGGTAGATGTCTGTACCCGATAGTTTTACACTCCCACTGGTTAATTTACCGTTAGATGGCAGGTAGCGCACCACCGCCCGGGCCAGGGTAGTTTTTCCCGAGCCTGATTCCCCTACCAGGCCGTATATCTCCCCGGATGCTATTTTTAGGGAAACGTTTCTGACTGTATGCAGCGGTCCTTTTTCTGTGCTATAGGTTATGGTCATGTTTTCAACGTCTAAAACTGCCCTGTTATCCTGCATCAGATACACCTCCCGGCAGCAGCATGCGGCGCAGGCCGTCACTCATAAAACCCACTCCAACAACTAATAAAGCGATGGCCCCGGCTGGAAAATATAATACCCATTGGGCCTGGTAAAACCAGGTCCTGGCTTCTCCAACCATCAAACCCCAGTCAGGCGATGGGGGCTGCACCCCCAGCCCTAAAAAGCCCAGCGAGGCCACTAAAAAGATGGAGTATGAAAAGCGCATTGAGGCTTCTACCGCCAGGCTGGGCAAAACGTTAGGCAGAATTTCTTTGTAAAGTATATAGAGGCTGGTTTCACCGCGTAACCGTGCTGCTTCTACAAACTGCCTTGTTTTTAATTCCAATACCACGCTTCTTACTACCCTGGCCACCATCGGGATGTAAAGAAATCCTACCACCAGGATTACGTTAAATCTTGAGGGGCCAAGGGCAAATAGAATCACCATGGCGAGAAGCAGCGGTGGAATGGATAAAATGACATCCATAGCTCGCATTACAAGCTCATCAAAAAGACCTCCCCTGTAGCCGGAAAAAAGACCTAAGAGAAGACCGAAAAAAACAGCCAGGGCTGTGCCAGAACCTGCCACAGTCAAAACATCACGGCTGCCGACAATAACACGGCTGTAAATGTCACGGCCAAACTGATCCGTGCCAAATATGTTATCTTCCGAGGGCTGCTGCAGCCTCTCGGCCAGGTTCTGCTCAGAGTAGTGGTAGGGAGCAATCATCGGCCCAAAGGCTGCTATAAATAGAAAGATTATAACTATGGCAAAACCGATGTAGGTAGTCGGGTAGCGGCGCAAACGGCTGAAAAATTTCTTCACTCCAGCTGTTTTGCTTTTCTTGTTTTCTCTTTCTTCTTTAGCTGTTTCCACATTATACCTCCCTCCAGGATATATATAATAGGCAAAGTTCCGGCAGCAACCCAATAACCGCCGGAAATTTTTTCTACCGCCTCTCCCGGAAAAACCGGGAGAGACTGTAGAAAAAGATATTACTGCTTTAATTTAAGCTCTTTATCTTTCAAAATAAACAGGACGTAAATCCATGGCGGTTCCAAGGATACTGGTTGGTTCTAATCCCTGTAGTTCAGAGCTGGCTCCCCAGAGGTTATTAATAAAGAAGGGGATAATGATTGGGCCACGCTCGATGAAAATCTCCTGGATTTCATGGTAAAGACGGATGCGCTCATCACGATCCATCTCCTTGGCTGCTGCTGCTGCCAGTTCATCCAGTTCAGGGTCGCACCAGTGAGACTCATTCCACTGTGCATCACATACATAGGCCAAATCAAGGTACGGCTGCGGAGAAGGCCTTGCTCCCCAATCAGTAATACCGAAGGGAACTTCAAGCCACATGTTATCGGCGCCGTAGTAGACATCTGAAGGTACAAGCTGAATATCGACATTTACTCCGATTTCAGCCATCTGTTCTTTCCAGATGGTTGCAATTGCCGGAACAGGAGAAGATTCCTGTGTAGTAATAACGATATCCAGGCCGTCACCATAACCTGCTTCAGCCAGTAAAGCTTTTGCACCTTCAACATCACGAACAGGTTCAGGAACATCAAGATAGAAATCACCAAAAGCCGGACCGATAGGTGTATCGCGGCCAGTTGTGCCCAATCCGTCAACTGCTCCTTCAAGGATCGCTGAACGGTCAGTACCGAGCTTAAGAGCCTGGCGAACACGGACATCGCTGGCAGGCCCCTCATCTGAACGCATGCGCAGAACATAAGAAGTGTTTGATGGTGCCTGAAGCACATCAATATCAGGATCTTCTTCCAACATCGGGATAAACTCAGTGGGCAGGTAGATCAGGTAGTCAATCTGTCCGCC
>PWSG01000086.1 GCA_003564055.1 Syntrophomonadaceae bacterium | reverse complement strand
TCCAAAATTTTTAATGCTTCTTCGTTAAACTCCGGGGCCGCAATCACTTCCAAAAATATCTTAGCCATTTCACGGGCAGTAGCTGCACCAACAGGTCTGTTTAAAGCTACAACCCCGCCAAAGATTGATACGGGATCTGCTTCGTAAGCAAGTTTGTAGGCTTCGAACTGGGTTAAGGCCAGGCCGACCCCGCATGGATTAGCATGTTTAACCGCTACAACTGCCGACTTATCAAATTCTTTAGCTAATTCCCATGCTGCATTCAAATCATTTAAATTATTGAAAGACAGCTCTTTGCCCTGCAGCTGCCGTGCACCGGCCAAACCTTCTTTTAATCCGCTTGAAGCATAAAAAGCAGCCTCCTGCTGTGGATTTTCGCCGTAGCGTAAATCCTGGATCTTGTTGAAAGTAAGGCTTAAACGATCGGGGTAAAGGCCTATCCCTGTTCCGGGCAAAGCCCTGAAATAATCGGCAATAACCGCATCGTAGCCGGCAGTATGGGTGTAAGCTTCCGCCGCAAGTGTTAAGCGGGTTTCACTGCTTATCTGCCCACTGCGTTTCAGCTCGTCAATTAGGCCTCCGTAACGCTCAGGATTAACAACAACTGCTACATGCTGATAGTTCTTTGCAGCTGCCCGCAGCATTGCCGGACCGCCGATATCTATATTTTCAACCGCCTCTTCCAAACTGACTCCATCGCGGGCAATCGTTTCTTCAAAAGGATAAAGGTTGACTGCAACCACTTCGATAGGCACAATGCCATGCTCATTTAGTTCCGCAACCTGTTCTTTTTTGTCAAGGCGGGCCAGTATGGCGCCATGAATTGAAGGATGCAGCGTTTTTACCCTTCCTCCCAAAATCTCGGGTTGCCCTGTCACTTCTGCTGCTTCGGTTACAGCTAATCCGTTTTCGCGCAAAACCTTCGCGGTACCGCCCGTTGAGATAATTTCAAATCCGCTTTCAGTAAGTGCTTTAGCCAGCTCAACTATTCCACTCTTATCTGAAACGCTCAGCAAAGCCCTGCGTTTTTTAATCAAGGATATAACACCTTCTTCCTTCTACTTTAAGCATTCCCCGGCAAAACAAATCGATCGCTGTAGGATAAAGACGGTGTTCTACAGCCTGAACCCGGCTACGTAAGGTATGAACAGTATCACGCTGGATAACCGGAACCGCTTCCTGTAAAACAATCGGACCGCTGTCAAGGCCTTCGTCGACAAAATGCACTGTGCAGCCTGTTACTTTTGCACCGTGAGCAAGAGCCTGTTCAATCCCGTCAGTTCCGGGAAAGGAGGGCAGCAGAGAAGGATGTATATTTAATATCTGCATGGGAAATGAGCGCACAAAAAGCGGTGAAACCAGGCGCATGAAACCGGCCAATACAACAAGGTCAACCTGGGCAGCTTTCAAAACATCTACAAGGGCCTGGTCATAGCTTTCGCGGCTGCTGTGATTTTTTGGGTCAATAAAAAGAGCTTTAACCCCGGCTTTTTTTGCTTTTTCCAGGACCGGGGCATCAGCACAGTCACTAAGCACCAAAACAACCCGGCCTGAAGACAAATCGCCTCTTTTTTCAGCTTCCAGGATTGCTTCAAGGTTGCTTCCCCGGCCTGAAGCCAGCACGGCAATTCGCTTCATATATTAGCTCCCTCCGGCTTCTTAAAAATACTTATAAATATAATTCTATTTCAATTACTATAAATCCTTTATCACAACCCGATTAGAACCCTTTTCCATACGCCCGATTTTATAGGCGGTAATCCGAAACTCAGAAAAATGTTCGAGCGTTTTGTCAGCTTCTTCCTCGGGGACAAAAAGACAGTAACCAATACCCATGTTGAAGGTCTTAAACATCTCTTCGCGGCGGACTGAGCCAAACTCGCTGATTAAATCAAAAATTGGCGGTTCCAGCCAGGCATCGGGATCAACTTCAACCTGCAGTTCTGCAGGCAGTACACGCTGCAAATTACCGGGAAGTCCGCCCCCCGTAATATTAGCCATACCTTTTACCTTAAACTTCTTAAGCGCCCTGAGCACAGGTTTTACGTAAATGGTGGTCGGCCTGAGCATTTCCTCGGCCAGGGTTGTCCCCAGCCCGGGCTGAAAATCGGTAAGCAGTAAACTCGCATCTTCCAACAGGACTTTCCTGGCCAGCGAATAACCGTTACTGTGCAGTCCGTTTGAAGCCAGGCCGACTAATATATTGCCTGCCCCAATTGCTGACCCGTCAATTAAATCAGGCCGGTTGACTAACCCGACAGCAAAACCGGCCAGGTCGTATTCCCCGGCTGCATAAAAGCCCGGCAGCTCTGCCGTCTCCCCGCCCAAAAGGGCGCAGCCTGCTTCGCGGCAGCCCTCTGCAACTCCCGTAACGATTTCCTCCACCTGTTCTGGTTTAAGCTTTCCTACTGCAAGATAATCTAAAAAAAAGAGCGGCTCCGCACCCTGGACCAAAATGTCATTTACACACATTGCCACACAGTCTATGCCTACAGTGTCATGTCTTTCAGCGGCAAAAGCTACCTTAAGCTTGGTCCCTACACCGTCGCAACCCGATACCAGCACCGGTTCATTTATATTCTTCAAATCGGGGGCGAACAGACCGCTAAAACCACCCAGACCCTTTAGAACACCTGGCCTGAAAGTTGATTTTGCCAGGCCCTTGATCCGCTCTACCGCAGCTTCGCCGGCTTCAATATCCACCCCGGCTTTGCGGTAATTCATTTCATCGCTCACTTGCTTTCGCCCCCTTTTAAGTTGCCTTACCTTAACTTACCCTGTTTTTTAATCCCGCCGGCTCGCCGTCCTTTAATAATAAAAAAACCCGGCAAAATGCCGGGCTTTTTTCTTTAGAAGAAAAGAGGCGCAAAAACAAGGGCCACTATGCTCATCAACTTGATTAAAATGTTCAGTGAAGGGCCAGATGTATCCTTGAAAGGATCGCCTACAGTATCGCCTACAACGGCAGCCTTGTGGGGATCGCTGCCTTTACCGCCATGATGCCCCGCTTCGATGTATTTTTTGGCATTATCCCAGGCACCCCCGGCATTGGCCATATTTATGGCCTGCAAAACCCCTGTAACCAGGGCTCCCGCCAGCAGACCGCCTAAAGCTTCTTTGCCCAAAAATGGAATTAAACCCACTGCCAGCGGCACAACAACCGCCATCAGGCCGGGAACTATCATTTCCTTTAAAGCAGCCTTGGTGCTGATATCAACGCACCTGGCATACTCGGGCTTTGCTTTCCCTTCCATTAAACCGGGAATCTCTTTAAACTGGCGGCGGATCTCCTCGATCAGGGAAAAGGCCGCATTGCCGACCGCTTCCATGGTCCGTGAAGTAAAGAAATAGGTTAACATACCGCCAATCAATAATCCCGCAATAACCTGGGGACTGGTAATATTTATTACACTTAGCCCCGCTACCTGGGCATAGGCGGTGAACAGGGCCAGGGCAGTCAGCGCCGCAGACCCGATTGCAAAGCCTTTTCCAATTGCTGCGGTTGTATTTCCGAGCGAGTCAAGCTGGTCGGTAATTTCACGCACTTCGGGCTCAAGTTCCGCCATTTCGGCAATGCCCCCCGCATTATCGGCTACAGGACCGTAAGCATCAACCGCCACAGTCATTCCGACCGTAGAAAGCATGCCAACTGCTGAAATAGCAATGCCATAAATGCCGGCAAAGTAATAAGAAATCAGTATCGCCGCTATTATGGATATAATCGGAAAAACAGTGCTCTTCATACCTACAGCGAGCCCGCTTATGATATTTGTGGCCGGGCCGGTTAGTGAAGCCCTCGCTATGTCCTGGACGGGTTTATAATGGTCAGATGTATAATACTCTGTAACCCTTCCGATAATAACTCCGGCCAGAAGACCGGCAATCACGGCAAAAAACGGACCGTAATCGGAGAAAACTCCCTGCGCTATAAATGAGCGAACCAGGAAAAAGGATCCGACCAGAACAACTATGGCGCTAACCCAGATACCCCTTTCCAGAACTGCCCCGAGACGAACACCCTCTTTCGCTCTTACGAAGAAAAAGGCGAAAACAGAAGCAAGAATGCCTATTGAAGCTACCAGCATCGGCAGCAGCGTGCCCCCGATACCAAATAAAACTACTCCCAGGGTCATTGAGGCTATCATCGAACCAACATACGATTCAAACAGGTCAGCGCCCATTCCGGCCACATCACCAACATTATCGCCGACATTATCGGCAATAACACCGGCATTACGGGGATCATCTTCGGGTATGCCCGCTTCAATTTTTCCAACCAGGTCGGCCCCAACATCTGCCGCCTTCGTATAAATACCCCCGCCAACGCGGGCAAAAAGGGCAATCGAGCTGGCCCCCAGGGCGTATCCATTAATTACTGACGGATCGCCAATGGTCAGGTAGAGGATCCCAAGTCCTAATAGCCCCAGTCCTGCAACCATCATGCCCATAATCGTGCCGCTTGAAAAAGCGATAGTCAAAGCAGGGTTAATACCCGAACGGGCGGCATGGGCGGTGCGCACGTTGGCAATTGTAGCCACCGACATTCCGATATAGCCTGCTGTTCCAGAAAGAACAGCGCCGACTACAAAACTTACAGCAGTAAGTGGGTTTATTGCAGTCGCCAAAATTATAGCGAGAACAACAACAAATATTGCCAGGTAGGTGTACTCGCGTTTCATGAAAGTCATTGCTCCTTCATGAATCGCACTGGCTATATCCCTCATCAATTCACTTCCTGCCTCGGCCTTGCTCAGCTTAAACCATAAAATTAGGGCAAAAACAAGGGCAATCAGGGCACAGGCCGGTGCAACTAATACCAGCAAGTTCATTTTTTACTACCTCCTAAGTTTCAATTTTTACGTTTTTCTTTTTTAAACTATTTTGCTTTACCATTTTTTTAAGTTTAGTTTCAACTCTTAAGGCTTAACCGGATAATCTCCGCTGAAGCAGGCATCACAAAACATTTCTTTCGGAAGATCCAGGGAAGATAAAACTTCATCCATGCTTAAAAATCCTATCGAATCAGCCCCCGTCATTTCTGCAATTTCAGCGCTGTTGCGCTTGTAAGCAATCAGGTCATGTTTATCAGGAGTATCTATTCCGTAATAACAGGAACCAATTACCGGGGGCGAACTAATTCTCAGGTGTACTTCCCTGGCCCCGGCCCGCTTCATTATCCTGATCAGCTTTAAGCTTGTTGTCCCCCTCACGATCGAATCGTCAATCAAAACTACGCGTTTGCCTTCCACAATTTTGCGCACAGCGTTAAGCTTTATGTCAACACCTTCTTCGCGCATCTTCTGGGTCGGTTTGATGAATGTGCGACCGATGTACCGGTTTTTAACCAGGGCCATTTCATAAGGCAGGCCTGCTTCCTCGGCAAACCCGGATGCCGCAGCAATACTTGAATCAGGCACGCCTGAGACAATATCCGCCTCTACAGGGTGTTCGCGGGCAAGACACCTGCCGAGTTCCCTTCGCGCGAGGTGAACATTGCGCCCCTGCAGGTTGCTGTCGGGACGGGCAAAATAAATGTATTCAAATACGCACAGGTTTTCACTTGGATTATCAATAATCTGCCTGCTGCGCAAACCCTCTTCGTCAAGCACAACCATTTCGCCCGGTTCCAGGTCCCTTATAAAGGTTGCGCCAATCGTATCAAAAGCGCATGTTTCAGAAGCAATAAAGTATCCGCCCCCCTCCAGCGAGGCAAGAGAAAGGGGTCTGAAACCGAAACCGTCGCGCAGACCGATCACCTTGCGCCCGTCAGTAACCACAAAGGCGTACGCTCCTTTTAAGCGCGGAACAACTTCTGCCAGGGCCTCTTCAAGATTTTCACTGCCCTGGCGGGCTACCATGTGGGCAAGCAGTTCGCTGTCCGTATCGGTTTGGAATATCGCACCCTGGCACTCCAGTTCCTCGCGCAGTTCTAATGCATTAAGAAGGCGGCCGTTGTGCGCAACTGCCAGTTCACCATGACGATAACGCAGCTTAAGGGGCTGGCTGTTTTCGGGATCCCGGCCTTCAAGACCGTAAGGATAGCGCACATGACCTACTGCCAGTTTGCAGACAATGCCCTTTAAATCGGCACTGTCGGGAAAAACATCGGAAACCAAACCCAGCCCTCTTTTGATCCAGAGCTTTTTACCTTCTCCCGGTCCGGCCGTTATACCCGCGCTTTCCTGGCCGCGGTGCTGTAAAGCGTAGAGAGCAAAACAGGTTAAAAAGGCAAGGGGTTGATTGTCGGCAAAGCCGCCGCAGACTCCGCAGGCTTCACGCAGTCTCTCCGAGGAAACTACTCCATGATACATGAAAAAACCTCCTTGTAGGCCGCACTCATAGCCGACACCTTAACCTCGATAATTATATCACCGCCGCAGGAGATGATCAAAGTATCTCCTGCAGCTGTTCCTATTTCACAAACCGCAATTTTAAAATCGCCGGCAAGCTTCCTGACGCGCTCCATATTTTTTTCATCAAGAGATATTAAAACCCTTGAGGGTCCTTCTCCAAAAAGATCAAGTAAAAGATTGGACTTTTCCTTAAGCTTAACCTCAGCTCCTATTGAGCCGCTTATGCAGCTTTCGGCCAGGGCAACAGCCAGGCCGCCGTCGGAAAGATCATGCGCAGATGAAATCAGTTCTTCATCAATTAGACGGCGCAAAAGAAGCTGTACATTTTTTTCTGTTTCCAGATCGATCTCCGGCAGGCCGCCTGCCACTTTGCCGCAGCAGGTTTTTAAATACTGGCTTCCCCCTAAAGATAATACCTCAGGACCAAGCAGCAGAAGCAGATCCCCTTTTCTGCGCAGGCTTATGCCGCAGTGCTTATGCAGGTCCTTCAGCAGCCCGACCGCTCCGACCACAGGCGTGGGGTAAACAGCTTCGCCTTCAACCTCATTATAGAAACTCACATTACCCCCTACAACGGGTACTTCAAGCGCCCGGCAGGCCTCCGCCATACCCTCTACTGCCTGCCGGAACTGCCAGTATATTTCAGGCTTTTCAGGATTTCCAAAATTGAGGCAGTCTGTAATACCGATCGGTTCAGCACCGGTGCAGCTTACGTTGCGCGTCGCTTCGGCTACTGCCATCATACCGCCCCGGTATGGGTCAAGGTAGGTATACCTTCCATTGCCATCTGTTGAAACGGCCAGCGCTTTTCCTGTTTTGCGCAGCCTGATTACGGCTGCGTCACCACCGGGCCCCTGTACGGTGCAGGTTCGAACCATGTAATCATAACGCCGCCACACCCACTCTTTAGAAGCAATATCAGGCGCGGCAAGCAGCTTCAAAAGAACTTTTCTGTAGTCCCCAGGCGCAGGCAAAATAAGCGGGTCGAAGTCTGCCAGGCGCCTGTAATATTCAGGCTCCCTGCTCTCCGGGTTATAGACAGGGGACCCCCCGGATACACTTGCGGCGGGAACTTCTGCCACCGTTACTCCATGATGACGGGCAACGACCATCTTACTATCTGTAACTTCACCTAAAACTGCCAGCTGCAGTTCCCATCGCTTAAATACTTCCTCCACGGCTTTCAGTTTGCCCGGTTCAACAATTAAGAGCATTCTTTCCTGCGATTCGGATGTTAATATCTCGAAAGAATGCATTCCTTCTTCCCGCAGCGGGACCTGATCCAGATCAACTACAACCCCGGTGCCGGCGCGGGAAGCGGTCTCCGTCAGGGCGCAGGTTAAGCCCGCCCCGCCAAGATCCTGGACTCCGCTGACCAGTTTCTTTTCTATAACCTCCAGGGTAGCATCCATTAATAATTTGCCCAGGAAAGGATCACCTACCTGAACAGCAGGCCGCTTTTCCTCTGACTGCCCTGAAAGCTCTTCTGAGGCGAATGTAACCCCGTGAATACCGTCCCGACCCGTGCGAGCTCCTGCCAAAACAACCAGGTTGCCTACGCCACCGGCTTTACCAAGAACCAGGCGATCTATGGGCATAATGCCCACGCACATCGCGTTGACCAGCGGGTTACCTCCGTAACAAGGTTCAAAATATATTTCCCCTCCCACGGTAGGAATCCCTACACAGTTGCCGTACCCGCCAATGCCGGCTACTACGCCGTCAAAAAGGTAGCGGTTGCGTACGCTTGTCAGGTCACCAAATCGCAGTGAATTAAGAAAAGCAACCGGCTGCGCGCCCATGGTAAAAATGTCACGTAAAATCCCGCCTATCCCTGTTGCCGCCCCCTGGTAAGGTTCGACAGCTGAAGGATGATTGTGGCTTTCAATCTTAAATACCGCGCACCAACCATCGCCTATATCAACAACACCGGCATTTTCGCCCGGACCCTGGATAACACGTTCACCCGCGGTCGGAAACAGCTTCAGGGAGGAAAGAGAATGCTTATAACAGCAGTGTTCCGACCACATCACACTGTACATATTAAGCTCTACATCATTTGGTTTGCGGCCCATCTGCTCAACAATTAATTCAAATTCCCGGTCGGTAAGGCCAAGCTCTCTCCAGAGCTTTGACTCAGCCATTTAAACCACCTCCCGGTTTTGAAAATAACTGATGATCGATTTAAAAATAATTAAACCGTGCCTTGAGCCGAGCAGTTTTTCACCGGCTCTTTCAGGATGCGGCATCATCCCGATTACATTACCTCTGCTGTTGCATACCCCGGCAATGTTCTCAATTGAACCATTCGGATTGGCAGCAGGCGTTACATTGCCGTCGGCATCAGTGTAACGAAAAACAATCTGGTTATTTTTTTCCATTACATACAAAAGCTCCGGTGGGGCATAGTAGCTACCGTCGCCGTGAGCAACTGGCATTTCTAAAACTTTGCCCAGTGAAGCGGAACGGGTAAAAGGCAGGCTGTTGTTCTCAACGCGTACAAATACCTGTTCACAGCGGAATTGGAGATGATTGTTGCGGTAAAGCGCCCCGGGCAGTAATCCTGACTCTGTTAATACCTGGAATCCATTGCATATTCCAAGTATCGCCCCTCCCCGGCCGGCAAAATCGGTGACTGCGGACATTATTGGACTAAAACGGGCAATTGCTCCCGAACGAAGATAATCACCGTAGGTAAAACCTCCGGGTAAAATTATTACGTCGCACTGCTTAATGCTTTCCTCGTTGTAATGAATATATTCAACCGGTTCTCGTAGAATATCCCGTATCAGGTAGTAAGCATCAAGATCGCAGTTTGAACCCGGAAAAACAATTACCCCAAATTTCATACCCCGGCCTCCTCCAGCGTGTAGCTGAAATCTTCGATTACCGGATTGCTTAAAAGGCGGCGGGACATTTCATCTACCCGTGCAGAAGCATCTTCACGCCCCGGCGCTTCAATGGTCAGTTCAATATACTTGCCGACCCTGACCTGGCTGACATCTTCATAGCCAAGCGCTTTTAAGGAATTCTTAACAGCCGCACCCTGCGGATCAAGAACCACTTTTTTTAAAGTAACCTCAACTTTAGCTTTCCACTGCAGGATTCTCTCCCCCCTCCAGTCGGCGCAGAACTTCGCGATAGGCCTCAATAACCCCGCCCATATCTCGGCGAAACCTGTCTTTATCTAGCTTTTCCTGGCTGCTGCTGTCCCAGAAACGGCAGGTATCGGGAGATATTTCATCCCCGAGCAGTATTTCTCCATTGTGGCGGCCAAATTCTAATTTAAAATCGACCAGGGTAATGTTTTTCTCTTTTAGATAGGGAACTAAAATCTCGTTAACCTTTAAAGCAGCCTTCTCCAGTGCAGCCATTTCGTCCGGGGTAGCCAGCTCCATGGCATAAATATGGTAATGATTAATCATCGGGTCATGCAGTTCATCATCCTTGAGAGAAAACTCGAGAACAGTTTTTTTCATCACCGTTCCCTCGGGAATACCGAGCCGTTTCGATAAACTGCCTGCGGCAATATTGCGGACAATAACCTCAACCGGGATAATTTTCAGCGCTTTTACAAGCATTTCACGTTCACTTAGCATCTTCTGATAGTGAGTTTTAACACCATTATTTTCCAAAAGCTCAAAAAATATGGCCGAAAGGCGATTATTTAAAATTCCCTTATCGGCCAGGGTGTCCTTTTTGACCCCGTCAAAAGCGGTT
>PWSG01000138.1 GCA_003564055.1 Syntrophomonadaceae bacterium | reverse complement strand
TTTATAACCCTTAAAGATATTGCTTCAATAAAGATTGAACCGGAAGCTCGTTTGTTTTCTGCTACGGACATGGAAATTAAGCAGGGTTTGACCAGTGATATTTATTTTGTGCGGACCAGGGATTTACTCGGATCTTTAGGTGTAGGTAAGACGGAAGTAACAGCCGAAATATTTTCTTCAAAAGAAGGCATCCTGGCTGGTATTGATGAAACTAAATTCCTGCTCCGCAATCGTGACCTGGAAGTTTGGGCTTTGCCTGAAGGCGCAAAAATGAGAGAGAAGGAAGTAGTGATGAGAATTAGGGGTCGCTATTGCGACTTTGGTGTTTATGAAACACCGCTTTTAGGAATTCTGGCCAGTTCAAGCGGATGGGCTACAGCTGCAAATCAATGTAAGTATGCTGCAGGAGAACGAAAGGTTGTTTGTTACGGTGCAAGGCACCTGCACCCATCAGTTGCACCAGTAATGGAACGAGCTGCTGTTATCGGTGGCGCAGATGACTGCAGCTGTATCCTTGGGGCCCTTCTTTTGGGGCGGGCACCGGTGGGAACAGTTCCTCATGCTGCATTTTTAATTGTTGGTGATACAGTCGAAGTGGCCAAAGCTTATGATCGGTTTGTTCCCGAAGATGCGCCCAGAATTATACTTGTAGACACATTTAAAGATGAAGCAGAGGAAGCTTTAAGGGTCGCAGAGGCACTTGGTGATAACCTGGATGGAATTCGCCTTGACACACCGGGTGAAAGAGGCGGAGTAACTGCCGGGCTGGTGAAAGAAACCAGGGCTCGTCTTGATCAGGCAGGTTTTGAAAGTGTCCAAATAATAGTTTCCGGGGGACTTAACCCGGAAAGAATAGAAGTGCTTGCTGAAGCAGGCGCTGATGCTTTTGGTGTAGGGAGTTTTATAGCCCGTGCGCCGGCTATTGATATGACCATGGATTTAAAAGAAGTAAACGGCAAGGCGCTGGCCAAGAGAGGACGTATCCCCGGGGTAAGTAAGAATGAACGCCTGGTGAAGATAAGCTAAAAATGGTGGGTAGACTTCTGTGCAGGGCGCGGGCTAAAATAAATCTTGGGTTGACAGTTATCGGGCAAAGGCCTGATGGATATCATGAAATTGAATCGGTGATGCAGCAAATTTCCTTAAATGACTGTCTCCTATTTGAATCGCTGCCCGGAAGAAATATTGTCTTTGAGTGTACTGACCCTGAACTTGGCGGATCCGCTAATCTTGTTTGTCAAGCGGCAGCTTTGATTAAAGAACGGACCGGAAAGGTTTTACCGGGGGTTAGGATTACTTTATATAAAAATATACCTGTTGAGGCGGGACTTGCAGGCGGCAGCAGCGATGCCGCCTGCACTTTGCTTGGTTTGAATGAATTTTGGCAGCTGGGGTTTAGCTGCACTGAGTTGTCCGAAATGGCTTCTCGGCTGGGTTCGGATGTGCCTTTTTGTCTCCGTGGTGGAACAGCCCTGGCTCGCGGTCGTGGTGAGAAGTTGGAACATCTCCCTGTTCTTCCCTTTTTCTGGGTTGTCCTGGCGCTTCCCCGGAAAGTTAAGATCTCCACAGCGGAAGCTTACAGTTCTTTTGACCGCAGCTTGCTTGGAAAGCCGGATCTTAAACCTCTGGTGGAAGCAGTACGGTGCAGTAACAGAAAAAATATTGTTGGCTGGTTATCCGGTGGTTTTACAAACACTTTAGAGACAGCTGATTTGCCGGGCTCAGATCTGGTTAGAAGTTTAAAAATTATGCTGCGGAAGAATGGCCTGCAGCCGGTTTTTTCCGGTAGCGGACCAACCCTGTTTATGATGACAGAAAATTTATCTCTTGCCCGTAGGATAGGAAGAATTGTTGAAGATTTAGGAGGCGTTTCTTACCTCTGCTGGACAACGGGTAAAAGTAAGGAGTGGTTTTATGTTTGATTGCGTAGTACTGGCTGGTGGAGGTAAGTCGGAACCCCTTACCGAGCAGGAAGGAGTTTCAAATAAAGCCTTTATTCAGGTGCACGGCAAACCTATTCTTGCTTATATTCTGCAGGCTATTCAGGAAACCCCTTCAATTAAAAATCCTGTGGTTATTGGTCCTGACAGAGATTTAACGGAATTGCACAGAGAAGGCTACACTTTTAAGGCAGTGAATGAAAAGGGAGGTATGCTGGATAACCTCGCAGCAGGTTTTGAGAATGTAGAGCAGAGTAAGCCTTGCCTGGTAGTGACAGGTGATATCCCCCTGCTCAGTGCTCAGACAGTGGAGAATTTTCTGGCCCTATGTGAACCACATGATCGCGATCTTTATTACCCGGTTTTTAAGCGTGAAGATTGTCTTTTGCATTTTCCTGAAACTGAACGCACCTATGTTCGCCTCAGGGAAGGTTATATAACCGGTGGGAACCTTGGTTTGATAAAACCTGCCTGGTTTTTAGAAAACCGGGAACGCCTTGATTTATTTATTTCATACCGCAAAAACCCCTTAAAATTAATGCGCATTTTACCTATCTCCTTCTTGTTTAAATATCTTCTTAAAAACCTTTCCGTAAAAGACCTGGAAGAGCATTTGTCGCGGCTTCTAAACCTGCAAGCCAGGGCTGTTTTTAGCTGCAATGTCGAAATTGCTGTTGACGTAGATAAGCCAGGTGACCTGGAGCTTATTAGAAAAGTGCTCAAAAAATGACCTTTTCCTGTGCTATGCCCCCATTATGTAAACTTACGAATATTCGTAAGTTATCTTTCGCAAAAACATAACATAAAGACATATGCAAAATGATATATAGTCATTATGCTTAATTTAAGTATTCTATTTATAGAAGAGGTTACCTTACATCCAGATTTAACATAATGTTACACTTACAAGTGAATAATTTCTCATTTAATTTCCTTTCAATTAGAGAAAGTGCCGGCTTTTGATTGTTATATTTTATAAGCTATAAATATTTATTTTATAAAGGGGGGGCCCTCTATGCAGATTACCGATGTTCGTATTCGAAGAATAACACGGGAAGGGAAAATGCGGGCCATTGTTTCGGTTACTTTTAACAACATGTTTGTAGTTCATGATGTGCGAGTCATTGAAGGGAATAATGGCTTGTTTGTAGCAATGCCCAGCAAACGGGCGCCCAGTGGTGAGTTCAGGGACATAGCTCACCCGATTAATTCTGAAGCCAGGGCAATTGTTCAGGAATCTGTTTTAGATGCTTACAGCAGAGAAATGGTAGAACCAGTTGTTAGAGTATAACCTGCCGTTAATTCTTTTTGCCTCCGGCAAGCTTACTGCAGTATAATAACATCAGCAGATTATTATTTTTCGGGAGGGCCTGCTGATGGAGCAATTATGGGCTGTGATTTTAGCTGCGGGAGAAGGCAAGAGGATGCATTCGAAATTACCTAAGGTTTTGCATCTCCTGTGCGGGAAAACAATGCTTGAATATATTTTGGAAAGCGCGGCTGACCTGACAGATAATGTTTTAATTGTTGTTGGTCACGGCGCTTCTTTGGTTAAAGAGACTCTTAAAGGCAGGTGGCGTTATGTACTGCAAGAGCAACAACTCGGCACCGGACATGCTGTGCTGAAGACCCTAAAAGATTTGCCTGATGAAGGATTCTTACTTGTGCTTTGCGGTGATACACCTCTTCTAACGCCCGATCACCTAAAACGTCTGCTGGAAGCGCATGGTGACAATGCTGCTACTGTAGCAACAACCAGTTTGCCTGATCCAACAGGTTATGGCCGGATTATCCGCTCTGAAAATAACATGGTCATAAAAATTGTTGAAGAAAAGGATGCCTCGAGTGAAGAGAAAGAAATAGCGGAGATCAACACGGGCACCTACTGCTTTGATATTAAGCTTTTAAAGCACTACCTTCCTCTTGTCGGCTCAGACAATGCACAGAATGAATACTATTTAACTGACGTGATTTCCTTTATGCAGCGAGACGGTTACAGGACCGGTCTTTACCATCTAAAAGATTATCGGGTTGGGCTGGGTATTAATAACAGGGTTCAGCTGGCGGAAGCGACGCAACTGCTTCAAGAAAGGATTAACCGTTCCCTGATGTTAAAAGGTGTAAGCATGCCTGATCCGGCATCAGTGTATACTGACGCTGATGTTGTAATTGGTAAGGATACGGAGATCTTGCCCAATTGTATCTTGCAAAAAGGGACAATTGTAGGTTCAGGTTGCCGTATTGGACCGGATGTTCACCTTTCTAATGCTGTTATAAAGGACCAAGCAGAAATTCAGCACTCAGTTATATTTGACAGCACTGTCAGCAGAGGGAAAAAAATTGGCCCCTATGCGCAAATTCAAAAAGAAAAAGCAGAATAAGAACTGTTCTGATTGTTTTAATTATATCGAATTCAATATTGAAGCAGGAGTGAGGTGCTTTGTAAGCGAATCAAGTATTGCCTGCGCAGACAACCAAACCTGGCCTAAATATTGAGGCTATATGGGTGGCGGTCATTGTGCAATAAAGTACTGGTAGGAGGGTTACTTTTGGTCAATGGAGAAGAACTAAAAATTTTTTGCGGAAGCGCTAACCGGGAGTTGGCCGAGGAAATTGCTCATTATGTCGGCGTACCACTTGGTGAATGCGATGTAAGCCGGTTTGGCGATGGTGAAATAGCGATTAGTATCAGTGAAAGTGTTCGCGGTACTAATTCTTTTTTAATTCAGCCTCTTTGCGGGCCCATTAATGACAGCATCATGGAGTTATTAATTATCGTAGATGCGCTCAGACGTGCCTCGGTTAAATCACTTAATGTTGTTGTGCCCTATTATGCATATGCCCGCCAGGATCGCAAGACCAAGGCCCGTGATCCGATTACAGCTAAACTGCTGGCTGATCTAATTACGGCAGCAGGAGCTACGAGAGTCGTTGCCATGGATTTACATGCAGGACAAATCCAGGGGTTTTTTAATATCCCCCTTGACCACCTGACTGCGCTGCCTATCCTGGCACAATGCTTTAAACAAAAAAACATAGAAAACGGGGTTGTTGTATCACCGGACCTGGGCGGGGTAACAAGGGCCCGTGATTTAGCACAGCGCCTTAAGCTTCCGATAGCGATTATAGAAAAAAAGCGTCCTGCTCCCAACCAGGCCGAAGTAATGAATATTATTGGTGAAGTGGAAGGCAAAACTGCAATATTTATTGATGATATGATTGATACTGCCGGTACAATCACCCTCGGCGCCGAAGCCTTAAAAAGAGAAGGAGCCGGTGATGTTTATGCATGCTGTACGCACCCGGTTTTTTCTGGTCCGGCACTCAGACGGTTAAGCGATTCTATGATAAAAGAAGTGGTTTTTACCAACTCCATCCCGGTAGATAAAGGTATGTTGCTGGGCATGCGGGATTGTTTCAGGTCTCTTTCTGTAGCGCCTTTAATTGGTGAGGCAATAATAAGAATTCACGAAAAGCGTTCTGTAAGCGAACTTTTTTAATAAAGTTGATTTTCGCTGCTTCCTGCAGTATAATATCGCAGAAGGAGGCTGGAATTAATGGAACGAATGGAATTGGATGCTAAAAGGCGTCCGTCTATGAGTAAAGGGGAGCGCAAAAAACTTCGTAGCGAAGATATGGTTCCCGCGGTTATTTATGGTCGGGGGGATGACAGTTTGCCCCTGACAGTAGACGGTCGTACTTTGAGGCAGGTATTAACAACAGGGGGAAGTAACGTTCTCCTGGATCTGAAGGTTAAGGCAAGAGGTAAAAAAACACTCCAGGAAACGGTGATGTTCAGGGATATTCAAAGAGATATACTTGTTCAGGACCGGATCCTGCATGTTGATTTTATCCGCATCTCTATGACCGACAAGATTGAGGTTTCTGTTCATCTTAACTTTGTCGGAGAACCTGTTGGCACAGAAGAAGGCGGAGTGCTGTCAATGGTTACCAGGGAAGTTTATGTGAAATGTTTGCCCGGTGACATTCCGGAACAGTTTGATATAGATATTTCAGAACTGAATATAGGAGACAGCATAACTGCTGAAAGCCTTATCCTCGCTGATGATATCGAATTGATAACTCCACCGGAAACCACGCTTGCCCAGGTTCTTGCGCCAATGGCCGAAGAGGAACTTGAACCGGCTGTTGAAGAAGAGCTTGAAGAAGACGAAGAAGCAGCTCCTGAAGAAGAGGGCGAAGAAGCTCCTGCTGCTGAAGAAACAGAAGAAGCTAAAGAATAAATGCACCTAATTGTCGGCCTTGGTAATCCCGGGGAAGAATATGAAGGCAGCAGGCACAACCTCGGATTCAGGGTTGTTGAAGGATTGTCCCGGCGGTTGCAGGCCGGCAAACCGATTCAGAGACACAAATCTTTATACACCGTAACTAAGTATCAAACAAAACAGGTAATCCTGGCCCAGCCGCTTACCTATATGAACCGCAGTGGGCTTGCTGTTAATGCATTAATGAAAAATTTCAAGCTGGATCCGGCTGATCTGCTAATTATTTTTGACGATCTTGATCTTCCCCCGGGAACAATACGTCTTCGAAAAAAAGGGGGCAGCGCCGGTCATCGCGGTATTGAATCAATTATTAGCGTTCTCGGTTCTGCTGATTTTCCACGGCTGCGTATTGGTATCGGAAAACCACCTTCTTTTATAGACGGCGCAGAATATGTCTTGCAGAAAATTGATTTATCCGAACAAGAAATGATCGGCGAAGCTGTCGATAGAGCTGTTGAGGCAGCGCTTCTATTTATCTGTGATGGCTTGGAAGCGGCAATGAATATTTATAACCAGGGGTTGTCATATCCTGATTGATACGGTAAATTCTATTTCAATAGAATAATTTGCCAAGATGGGTTTTAGTCCCCACCAAATCGAGGGAACGGGCAGGGTTTTTAACCTTTTTTTACTCGCAGATGGTATCCAGGATAATAAAGGCAACGCAAACCGCTTTGTAATCCTTTCTAAACAAGATCATTTGCGAACAGGAAAAGATAGAAAACTTCGCAGGTTTTATCAATTCCTGACGGTCATGACAGCCTCTACAGGTTGCCGGGTTATTTTGCTCTCAGGGAAATTAATCTAACCCGTATTGAATCGCGCCCTTTAAGACAGATAATTGGCGATTGGCTTTTCTTTATAGACAGTGAAGGACACCGCAATGACCCCGGGAGATAAGAACTTTGGCTGGCAATAAAGCAGGCGGTCCCCTTTTTTAAGCTGCTCGAAACCTATCCGGCCGGGAAGTTAAGCAGGAATTAAAAGGCTGCCTGCAAGTTGACGCTTAAGAAGATGATCGTTATAATTTAGGGCATGGATTAACGGGGGGGGGTCTGTCGATTCCCCTCTATTTTTGCTGTTCCATGTTGTAAATAAACGTAACTGGCAGTTAAATAACTGGAGGCTTATAATTGCTTAAGTTCTTAATTGATTTATGGGTCAAAAATGATAAATTTATAAAGGTTTCTGATGCAGTAAGTGCTGACCGGAAAAACATAATAACTGTAAACGGTCTGGACGGCAGCGCGCTAAACTATTTTATAGCTGGGCTTACCAATTATTGTCGGCGGCCGGCATTAATTGTCGTCAGTGACATTGCTCATGCTGAAAAGACGTATTCAGAACTGCAGTCTTTTTTTCCTGACCAGGTTAATTTGCTCAGGCCAAGGGATCTTTTTATAAATACGGATGCTTTGTCCCGCAGTGATGAACATCAGCAGTCAAGACTCGGTTTCTTAGAATGGCTCCATTCCGGCAAAAGTGGTATATATGTCGCTCCTGTCGCAGCGCTGGTGTCCAAGTCCCTGCCTCCAGCTATCTGGCATGATTTCATTATAAACCTTCAGATCGGCATGAATTGTGATCGTGAGGATCTATTAAACAACCTGGTGCAAAGAGGTTATGAACGGGTAGTTTTAACTGAATCCAGGGGGCATTTCAGCGCCCGTGGCGATATAATTGATATTTTCCCTCCTGGCCGGAATAAACCGGTTCGAATTGAATTGTTCGATGATATTATTGAATCTATCCGTCATTATGATCCCCAAAGTCAGCGTTCTACTGATCAGCTTCAAAAGATAAGCATACTACCGGCAAGAGAGCTTCTACTAACTGAAAATATTCGCAGAAGCGGAAATAAAGTGATAGAACGCTATCTGGATCGAGTCCTTTTTAAGCTTCGCAAACGGGGAGAAAAAGATCTGGTTTCAAAGTTAAAGCGGCAGGTCAGTCGTCACCTTGAAAGGTTGGCCAATCCTGAAGGCCTTGATTTCTTGAGCAGCTATTTTCCTTTCTTTTACGGCGCAGGCTCGTCATTGCTTGATTATATGTCTTCTGATTACCTGGTTTTTATCGAGGAACCTGAGAATATAGCTGAAAAAATCTCAAGCCTGCATAGTGAATTTGAAGATTACAGCAGCAGTGCTCTTATTGAAGGAGACCTGCTTATTCCAGAAAAAGAATTGTTGTGGAAAGAAGAAGAGCTGTTTTCTCATTTGCGCTGCCCCCTGGTTGCATTGGCCCTTTTACCCGGAATGGGAGAGTTCTTTAAAACCTTTGAATCTATTAATATAGATGCGAAAAGTGCGCCTTTTTACCATGGCAAATGGGATTTATTTAAAAATGATTATCAGGATTGGATCAGTAAAGGTTACAGCGTTTACTTTTTGGCAGAATCTAAAGAGCGAGCCAACAGCCTGCTTGACTTAACAGCTGCAGAAGATGTTTCAACGGATAAATACATTAATACCTACAAAAGCGAAGGATTTATTAAACCACAGGTGATCACCGGCAGCTTAGAACAGGGAATTATTATTCCTGAATTGCAGCTGGCCATAATTACCGAGCGCAATCTGCTTCCTGTCCGTAAGAAGAAGAGGCGCTTAAAACATGGTGATGGGATCAGGCTAAGTGATTACCGGGAGCTGGCTAGTGGTGACTACGTTGTTCATGAACAGCACGGAATTGGCAAATACCTGGGTTTAAATACTCTTGAAGTCAGCGGAAGCAATCGGGACTACCTGGTTTTGAAGTACAGGGGCACAGATAAATTATACATTCCTGTCGACCAGGTGGGCTTAATTCAAAAATACTCCGGGGGAGATGGACCAGTTCCCCGTTTGCACAGCCTGGGCGGCAATGAATGGCAGCGTCTAAAAAGCAAGGTTAATCGTTCTGTGGAAAAATTAGCCCGTGAGCTGCTGGCTCTTTATGCTGCCAGAAAGGCGGTTGAAGGTTATAGCTTTGGGCCGGAACATCCCTGGCAGAAAGAATTCGAAGCACATTTTCCTTTTGAAGAAACTCCTGATCAGCTAAAAACTGTCCGTGATGTAAAATCAGATATGGAAAAGAACCATCCCATGGATCGCCTGGTTTGTGGCGATGTCGGTTATGGTAAAACAGAGGTGGCAATGCGGGCGGCTTTTAAAGCGGTAATGGAAGGCAAACAGGTTGCTGTCCTGGTTCCAACTACGGTTTTGGCCCAGCAGCATTTTCGCACCTTTAGTGAGCGTTTTGAAAAGTTTCCGGTTAATGTTTTTCAGCTAAGCCGCTTTGTATCGGCTTCTAATCAAAAAGAAATAATTAAAGCCCTGGAAGCAGGCAAAGTAGATATTGTGATTGGAACCCACCGGCTTCTGTCCCGGGATGTTCGCTTTTACGATCTTGGGCTGCTGGTTATTGATGAGGAACAGCGTTTTGGAGTGCGGCAAAAAGAAAAGATAAAACAGCTGCGGCTTGAAGTTGATACCCTGGCCATGACAGCAACGCCCATTCCCAGGACATTGCATTTATCATTAGCCGGGGCGAGAGACTTTAGCATTATTGATACGCCTCCGGAAGATCGTTATCCTGTCCAGACTTACGTTCTCGAGTATTCAGAAAATCTTGTCCGTGATGCCGTGCAGCGTGAACTTAGCCGTGGAGGGCAGGTCTTCATTGTTTTTAACCGTGTTGAGCGTATTGATTCCTTTGCTAATAAAATACAAAATTTATTTCCCAAAGCTTCAGTTGCAGTCGGGCACGGGCAGCTTCCGGAAGCTTCTCTTGAAAGGATCATGGCTGATTTTCAGGAAGGCAAATATCAGATTCTGGTAAGCACAACAATTATTGAATCCGGCCTCGATATT
>PWSG01000203.1 GCA_003564055.1 Syntrophomonadaceae bacterium | reverse complement strand
TCTGGCTGGTGCAATTATAGGGGGTTTGGCCACTTTCGGCCTGGTAGCCTTTATCGTTATGAACGTATTCTTTTAAAAGAATGCCCATAACAAAGGGAAAGACAAAGGGATGTTTCCCTTTGTCCTTCTTTAGGTTGATAGCGAGTAAGCAAGCTTATGAGAATCATAGAGACGTTTTGTTTGGCTTTTCCAGTGTATGATCTTGTCACTACCATACTTCAAGTGACTCTACTGCTATTAGCAAGTCAAACCTGCCGTCCCCGTGACTACAACGTCGCAAAAGCGCCAGCCTTCATCTGCAAGTAGTGGGTTATGTTCCTCAAGTCCATCAGCGGTGACCCGGAAGTGTGCCAGGTATTGGCTGTCCAGGCCGCTTAGGTTTCGCTCGTTTAAGTCCAGTGTTGCTCGGGCCAGTTGAGTTGCTGTTGCCCCTGCGTCATTCGCGGCAGAATATGTTAGGTAGACGAGGTTATCTTCAATAAAGTCGGGCGAAACTGTCAGCTGTTAATATGCTCCGTTTGTATCATTTTCGACATCTTCGTTGGTTACATCGTTGTCTTCAGTTATATCCGGCTCTTCACCAACCCCTAAATATCCATACATTCCAGCGTCCCGATGCCCGGGTTCATCGCAGTAGAATTCAAAGGTACCTTTTTCTGTGGCTGTAAAAGTAACTTGTTCCTGCGCTCCGGGTGCAAGGGTAACATCAATACCCAGCTCGTCGATGGTGAAAGTATGGGCTATGTCGGTTACGTTTTCGATCACTATGGTTACATCTTGTCCCTGGTCAACCATAATAATATCCGGCTCGAAGTAACCTTCGCCCGCTGTAACGTTTACGATATCTTCATCGGGTGGAACTACTTCATCGGGTGGAACCACTTCATCGGGGGCACAGCCTGTCACACCCCAGGCCAGCATTAACACAAGACCCAATATCAATAGATAACGTTTTACAGAACTGCTAATGGGAAACATCTCCTTTAATGGTTTTTGTGAAGCTATTTCGTTTTTAGTAGGGTGGCTAACTATAATCTTGCTCTTTATTTGCATCATCTCAAATCCTCCTTTTCACAGACTTTTTTATTTTCATATAACACTACGAGCAGATCAGGCCATTAGATCAACATTCATTTAATTGTTATTTTATTGGATATCCTCAATTTTGTAGTAAAAAATGCCGGCCGGTGCTTTGACTTTAACCTGGTCGCCTACTGCCGATCCTAAAACGGTTTTTCCTACCGGAGATTCATTGGAAATTTTATTTTCAAATGGATCTGACTCGACAGTGCTAACGATGCTGTATGCGCTGATTTTATTAGTACCTAAGTTTCTCAGCTTCACAGTAGAGCCAAATGCAACACGGCGCCCGTTATTGCCATTTGTATCCAGAGGTCGAGCGTTATACAGCAGTTTTTCAATAGTAATAATCCTTCCTTCCACAAAAGCCTGGTTGTTCTTCGCATCTTCATATTCTGCATTATCAACGATATCTCCATAAGATAATGCTTCTTTGAGTTGTTCAGCTATTTCTAACCGCTTAATGTTTTTTAAATGCATCAGTTCATTTTCTAGCTTTTCAAATCCCTCTTTAGTCAATAACAATTCACCGATACTTTTCATGCTTCCTGACCTCCTTATTCTTTTATGAACGGAATGGTTACGGCGATTTCGGGATGCTTCGCATCTATGAACTGGGAAAACCATTTTTTAAGCTCTAATTCTTCGTTGAGAATGTTCAGAGCCAGAAGATATGTTCTGCGATCCCTGCCAGAGGTTAAGGTGCATAGCCGTGTATAGCTTAATGCAGAACTTCGCTTGACCTCAACCAGTTTCTCGAAAGCTTCCTTCAAATTTAAATGAACATCTGATAACATTGCAGCAGGGTCGTTCAGATTGGCATCAATTTCTTTTATACTGGCAGGAAATGTTCCGCTCAGCTGGTAGATGCGTTTCAGAAGTGATTTAAAATGTCTTATGTCCCTGGCACAGGCAGAATCAATGATCTCCCTGATATCATGGAGTTCCAGTTCGTCAAGGTATATAGTGAGGATATTGTAAAGATAATATGTTGTCATTTCTTTCGCCAAGTTTTGATTTAACAGGCTGAGAAGCTGGTCCATATTGAAATCGCTTCCAGCCACCGTGTTAGCTCGTACAGCGTTTATCTCCATTTTATTTCACCACCTTACAACTGGAATTCCATTATGTTATTGATTCTTTTATAGTCAAAAGATTCCCATTTAATAAAGGCATCGACGGTTGGGCCATCAATCTTTTCAGCAGAAAAACTGATAATAATATCCGGAGATTTGTTGTTTATATTTCCGAGGAAATATTCCATATAATATAAATTATCCATACCCTGCTCCGGACCAAAGGACGGTTTCCCCAGAACATTTTTAATTTCAGAAAAGGGCATTCCCACCCTGGCACACAAGATTTTATGATTACCGATTAATGTGATGCTGACAGCCATGTTGTTCTCCAGGTCCCGTGGAGAGTTGAAACGGACGATTCCTTCATTAAATTCGTAGCTTATATAATTATGAGGCCCATACCAGTTGCTTGAACCTTCCCCAGCCGGTTCGCCG
>PWSG01000185.1 GCA_003564055.1 Syntrophomonadaceae bacterium | reverse complement strand
AGCTGGTCAGGGCAGTCCCCGGAAGTTATAGGAAGACTGCAGGGGGCTAAGGGAGAAATACAACTTCAGCGCAGGGGCAAAGAATATGAAATTATCTATAACGGTGTGTTCCTGATGGCCACTTACAACGGGGCTTCCGAAAAAGAGGCTGTCAGGGAAGCGCTTCAGGTTGTCTCCAGTCGCACAGCAAAACCGTTTAAAGTGCTGATCGGTGGCCTGGGTGTTGGCTACAGTCTCCGGGAAGCTCTCGCTTTTGCAGGGGTTGGTTTCGTAAAAGTGGCTGAAATTGAACCTGCTGTTATCAGGTGGAATCGTTTTTACTTTAAGGAAGTCAATGGTAGTGCCCTTGCAGATCCCAGGACACGACTGGCAGAGGGCGATTTTCGAAAAGTTTTGGAAGAAGAAGCTTCTATGATTAAGAAAACCGGTGAAAATCAGTACCACGTTATCATGGTTGATACCGATAATGGCAGCAGTTGGCTGTCTATACCTTCCAACAGTTTCTTTTATAACACAGCAGGCTTGCGGTTAATAAAAAACTGTCTGCACACCAAAGGCGCAGCCTGTTTCTGGTCCTCCCGGAAGGAAGATGCTTTTGGAGAAAAGCTCGATAAGATATTCAGGCGGGTAGTTTTTCGTACTGTAATGGAGAAAACAGGCCAAATGGGTTGTTACTACCTGGTCGAGAAGTAAAAGAGGTCAGGTTTTGGGTGCGTCAAGCGAAGCTTGGCAGTTCTGCCAGTCCCCGTGACAAAAGTTATTGAGACATCATCACGGCGGTCATGTGATGCGGGATCATATCCTCCAGAAAAGCCCTGTCAAGTGCATCTCCTTCTAAATTTTCAAGGTTTCGCATCATTGGATGAAATTTTATAACGTTCTTACATGTCGCAGTAAAGGCTTCTATAAAGATCAGTAGATCATTTTTCCCTCGACAAAGAGACGGGTTTTTTCCTTTTCCGGGTCAGAAAAAATCTTTTTAGTCGGTCCCATTTCAACTACTTTTCCATTTTCTATAAAGATTACCTCATTGGCAATGCGGCGGGCCTGGAAAACGTTGTGAGTAACCATTACAACAGTGATTTTTTTTTCTCGATTCATCTGGCAAATCATATTTTCTATAATTTCAATATTAACTGGATCAAGGTTTGCTGTCGGTTCATCTAACAATAACAGTTCAGGCTCAAAAGCTACTGCCCTGGCGATAGCAACCCTCTGGGCTTCACCGCCGGAAAGAGTGTCGGCGCGGCGGTTTGCCAGTTCTTCCATGCCAACCTGTTCAAGAAGGAGGTTTACCCTTTTTTCTGTTTCCTTACTGTTGAAATTACGGGCTTTCAGGCCATAAGCAACATTATTCCAGACACTGTCCTTAAAAAGCAGGGTTTTTTGAAAGACCAGGGCCATTTTGCGCTGTATTTTAAGCTTATTCCGGCCGTTTTCCGGGAGAGGTTCACCCTGGAATAGGTATGTGCCGACTGATGCAGGGGTCAGCAGGTTGATGATTCTTAGTAATGTGCTTTTTCCGGCACCGCTTGGGCCGATTAATCCGTAAATTTTTCCTGCATGCAATGTCATAGAATCTATGCTGAGTACTTCCTGGTCGTAAATTTTTTTAATGCCTTTTAAAGTTACAATGGTTTTATAATTACTAATTGCTGCGCCCCCCTTTCTGGAAATTATATAAGAAAGAGTTAATAAAGAAGGAAAGGATGAGCAGGATCAGACCCAGTCCGATTGCCAGTTCAAAATTCCCCCGCCTGGTTTCAAGGACAATGGCGGTTGTCATGACCCTGGTTTGCCCGGCAATATTGCCACCAACTATCATGACCGCTCCGACCTCGGCTATAATCCGTCCAAAGCCGGTTATGACAGCACCAAGAATTGCTATACGCGATTCCTTAATCACTGTCCAGGTAATAAGGCTGGCTCCGGCACCCAGTGAACGGGCTGTTTCCACGACCTCTTTGCCCCGGGAGCGGACACCGACCATGGTCAAACCGGCGATAATCGGGGTGGCCAGGGTAACCTGGGCAATAATCATGGCCGCAGGGGTGTAGATCAAACCCAATACCCCGAAAGGGCCCATTCTGGAAAGCAGTAAATATATTAAGAGGCCAGCTACAACCGGCGGGGTCCCCATCAGGGTGAAAATTAATTTGCTGGCCAGGCGGGTATTTTTTTCTGATTTTAAGCCCAGCAGGGCACCCAGAGGTACTCCGAACAGGGTGCCAATAATTATTGACAAACCGGATATACGCAGTGACAGAAAAACAATATGCAGCAGATCTTCATCAAGGGCTATAATAAGCCGAAATGCTTCTAGTATTCCTTCAATTAGTTGAGACAAAGGGTAACCTCCGACTATGTCTTTATTCTTCAGTCTATTCTAATATCGGTAAAAAACAGTTCTGTTCCGTTAACTTCATAAGCTTCAATTAAGTCCTGCCCGGTGTCCGAGATTAAAAAGTTTATGTACTCCATGGCATAATTATATTTAACATGATGATGTATTGACGGATTAACAGCCATGATGCCGTAATAATTATAAAGAGCAGGGTCACCTTCATATAAAACTTTAAGATCAAGGTTTGTTTTGATTGCTTCATAAGTGCCCCTGTCGGTCAGGGTATAACCAAGCACTTCATTTGTAAAACGCAGAGTATCGCCCATACCCTGCCCGATTGAATAATACCAGTCCC
Source organism: Syntrophomonadaceae bacterium (assembly GCA_003564055.1). Lineage (GTDB taxonomy): Bacteria > Bacillota > Dethiobacteria > DTU022 > DTU022 > T3SED10-7. The sequence continues at coordinate 7,403 of PWSG01000185.1, read as the reverse complement.
GGCCTTTAGTTTCAATTCCGACTTTATTCCAAAGGCTTTCTTCCATTCTGTGAGTGCCGGAGTCGTCACCGCGGGACACAAACTTGCTGCCCGAACCGGCAATGATCATGTAAGCTCCTGTTACCGAATCGACTGCCTGGATACCGGCCGGGTCATACGCCGGTCCGACAATAATAAAATCGTTGTACATTAAGTCGTAACGATCGGTAAAATAGCCTTCTTCTACCAGCTCAAGTTCAGCGCTTCGGTCATGAACCAGCAGCACATCAGCGTCCCCCCGCCGTCCCGATTCCAGCGCCGCCCCGGTTCCCAGTGAAATAACCCGGACTGCAATTCCTGTTTCTGCGGTAAATACCGGGTTTATAAAATCAAGCAGTCCTGAATCATAGGTGCTGGTAGTTGTAGCCAGGTGAATATATTTCTCTTGACCAGTTTGAGCTTGCTCGGGGCTTTCATCTATTCTGCTGCACCCGGTTGGCATTATAAGCATTAATACTATGAATAGAAATGAAAAAAAATATACTTTATAGTCGCTGCTTTTGTTGTTCATCTTATAGATCACCATTTAGCCAATGTATTTGATATAATAAAAAATCGCAATTTCCCCGTTGGGAAATGCGACGATGGTAAGCGTTTACCGTACCTTCTTTCCGCAACGGGAGGCCCGGCCGTTTCCAGCCGAACCCTATCGTCCATTTTTCATAGTAACTTAAGCGTCACCTTAGAAAAAATGGATCGAAGGAAATGTTTATGTAATTTTGTTACATGTGCATTTTATAATAAGCCGTTAATTGCGTCAAGATCTAAATTGTGAATATGGGCGCTTAATTGACAAAGGCAGGGGTGCGTGTTAAAATCTGCAATAGATTTAATACCGCACGAAGATGGTCCAAATGCCCCGCATAGCTTGGGCTACCTGATTCGGCGAGTCCTTACGGGGGGTTTGTTTATGTACGCAATAATTGAAACAGGTGGAAAGCAGTACCGCGCGGAAGAAGGCAAGGTTATCCGTGTGGAAAAGCTTCCGGCAGAAAAAGGCGAAACGGTTAAATTTGATCGGGTTTTGATGTTTAACAACGGCAAAGAGATGCAGGTAGGTAAGCCGTACCTGGATAACTGTAGTGTTGAAGGTAAAGTGGTCCATTCAGGGCGCAGTAAAAAAATTACAGTATTTAAATTTAAACGGAAAAAGAATTATCGCCGCAAACAGGGTCACAGACAGCCTTATACAGAAGTGCTGATTAGCTCGGTAAGCGGTTAATTACTTAGCTTTATCAAGAATTTTATTTAATATTATCGCGGACATTCATGAAAGAGAGGTGTCATAAATGGCTCATAAAAAAGGAGTAGGTAGTTCTCGTAACGGTAGAGATAGTAATGCCAAAAGACTTGGTGTTAAGCGTTATGGAGGACAGCAGGTCAAGGCCGGCAGTATTATTATCAGGCAAAGGGGAACCCGCTTCCATCCGGGATTAAATGTCGGTAAAGGTAGTGACGATACCTTGTTTGCCAAGTCCAGCGGCCGTGTTGTTTTCGAATATAATAGTCGTGCCAAGCAGCAGGTTAGCGTCTATCCGGAAGAAGCAGCAGTTAATTAGTCTATATGCGGCCCGGGCCAACTGACCCGGGCCGTTATTAATATTCTCCTTAAATTAGGGTAATGCCGCAGGTGATTGTGGACTGATGTTCGTAGACGAATTAGAGCTTGTAGTACGCGGAGGGCGCGGAGGTAACGGAGTGGTTTCGTTCCGCCGGGAAAAGTATGTGCCCAAAGGCGGCCCCGACGGAGGCGACGGTGGTGACGGTGGCTCTGTATTCCTGTTGGCTGACCCTTCCAGGCACAGTTTTCTTGATCTGCGTTATCGCCGTTTGATAAAAGCGGCAGATGGCAGCCATGGGCGCGGCAAAGACCGCCATGGAGCCTCCGGCGCAGATTTACTTGTTCCTGTCCCCCTGGGAACTATTGTCCTTGATTTAGATAATAACTTGATTGCCGATCTTACAGCTCCCGGCAAGAAAGCTCTGGTAGCAGCCGGTGGCAAGGGTGGCAAAGGAAATGCCCGTTTTGCAACCGCTCGCCACAGAATTCCCCGTATTGCTGAGAGAGGACTTCCAGGCGAGGAAAAGATTATTAATCTTGAGCTTAAACTAATGGCCCAGGTAGGCCTTGTAGGCTTTCCCAATGCCGGCAAGTCAACCCTCCTGGGACGTATAACAGAGGCCAAACCCAAAGTGGCTTCTTATCCCTTTACAACGATTACTCCTAACCTTGGCGTCGTTAAGGCTGGTGATGACGGTAGTTTTGTTGTTGCCGATTTACCGGGGCTAATCGAAGGCGCTCATGAAGGTGCCGGCCTTGGCCACCGTTTTTTACGCCACGTGGAAAGAAATTTGTTATTGTTGTTTCTCATTGACCTCTCTCCTGAAGCATATCCCGGACCCGATCAGGCTTATCGTATGCTGCAGGAAGAGTTGTCCAGATTCAGCCATGACCTTGCTGAATATCCGCGGTTGGTTGTAGGTAATAAAACAGATTTGACTGATACCGGTCAGCAGTTGGAATCCCTTGAAAAAGCCGTGCAGGAAACCGAAGGTGTAAAAACACCGGTATTTGCCATTTCTGCCGCAACCGGTGAAGGGGTAGACGATCTTGTTCGCTATTTATTTACCCGGGTGACAGCCCTGGCGGAAGAAAGAGCAGCTCTTCAAAAAGATGAAGAAGTGGTTAAAAGGGTAGTTGAAACTGAAGAGAAACCCCTGCAGATAAAGAAAAAAGGAGATGTTTTCATTGTTTCCGGCACAGCGGTTGAAAAAATTGCAGCAAAATCTGATTTTGAAAGTGAAGAAGCTCTGCTGCGTTTTCAGAATTACTGCAGGCGCAGCGGACTTGATAAAGAGCTGAAAAAGAAGGGTATAGAAGAGGGTGATACGGTTTGTATCGGCCAGGAAGAATTTACCTATTACGAATAGTTATACAAAGGAGATCACAGTGTTCTTTTTTAATGCACAGCCAAATAAAACCGGAAGTTTGAACATCGGACTGATGGGCGGAACCTTCGACCCCATCCACGTGGGCCACCTGGTTACTGCAGAAGAGGCAAGGCAGCAATTTGACCTTGATTATGTTGTTTTTGTTCCAACCGGAATTCCACCCCACAAAGATGAAAAAACGATATCTGTCCCGGAGCATCGTTACCTGATGACTTCGCTGGCCGTGATGTCAAACCCCTCTTTTTTTGTTTCAAGGTTTGAGATAGATAAAAAAGCGCCGACCTATACTATTGATACTGTCAGGCATTTTGCCTGCGGCGAAGAACAGGGATTGGAAGTATTTTTCATAACCGGCGCGGATGCCATCCTGGAGATATTTACCTGGAAAGATTATGAAGAGCTTCTCCGCCTCTGCACTTTTATTGCCGTTTCCAGGCCCGGTTACTCGCTGGATCGTTTCTATGAAAGCCTGGATCGCAGCTGTCCTGAAATGAGGCAAAAAGTGCACTTACTTGAAATACCCGCCCTTGCTGTATCATCTACTTTTATCAGGGAAAGGGTTACTCTTAGCAAAACCATAAAGTATTTAACTCCCGAACCGGTAGAGCAGTATATCAGGAAGCACGGTTTATATCGGACAAGTTTTTAATAGGGTTTTAATAACCTGGAAATAGGTTATAATATATGCGGAGGTGAAAGTTTAAATGCAAAAAACTTTATACGTTGGGAACATTCCCTGGAGCACCAAGGAAGAAGATCTGCAGCAGTTTTTTTCTCAGCACGGAGAAGTGCTGGAGTGCAGGATTATTACTGAAAGAGCTACAGGGCGTTCCCGTGGCTACGGCTTTGTCGAAGTTAATGAAGAAAACATGGAAACAATTTTGGAAAAAACCAATGGAGCTGAACTGGAAGGTCGCAAGCTGGTTGTCAATGAAGCAAAACCGCGAGAACAGTAATAAATGAATTATTCATACTTAATGAAAGAAATGCTTGATGATGAGCTCTACAGGCACTGTCTATACACGGCTGAAGCAGCGGTTTCTTTGGCTGAGAATTACGGTGTTGACAAAGAAAAAGCATATCTGGCCGGGATAGTCCATGATTACGGCAAAAAGTATACAAAGCACGAATTGCTAAAAAAAGCCCGGGCCATGGGCTTATCATTGGATAGGATCACCAGGAGACAGGAGAAATTACTCCATGCTCCTGTCGGAGCAGCTTTGCTTGAAGAAGAGCTCAAGATAGAGGATAACGAGATACTTAAAGCTGTCGCCTATCATACTACCGGTCGAAAGGGCATGAGTTTATTTGAAAAAGTTATTTACCTGGCTGATAAAATTGAAAAAAGCCGGGAGTTTGAAGGGATAGAAGAAGTCAGAAGAATTGCCGGCATCAACCTGGATAAAGCTCTTCTGGCTGTTATCGATAAAGCGATTTGTTCTGTTCTGGACAGAAGGCTGTTGCTGCATCCGCGTTCAGTTACATTTCGCAACAGCCTACTGGCAGAAATTGAAGAAAATGATTATAATTAAAAACAGAGGTGATGTTATTTGGCACATGAATCGGCCAACCATTCCCGGGAATTGGCCTTGCATGCCGCACGGCTTGCGTCTGAAAAAAAAGGGCATGATCTCTATTTGCTTGAAGTCGGCCAGGTATCTATTGTTGCCGATTATTTTTTACTTATAACCGGGGTTTCTGTTGTCCAGGTCCATGCTATTTCTGATCATCTGGTAGAAAATCTAAAAAAAGCTGGTTATTACACCTTACGGATTGAAGGTTACCGTGAAGGGTGGTGGATTATTTTAGATTACGGCGGCCTGGTTGTCCACATTTTTCAACCTGAGGCAAGGATGTTTTACGACCTGGAACGGCTTTGGTCTGAAGCTCCGCGGGTTTACCTTGATGAACCGGATAATAGTTCTACTTCTTATTCTGATTAGCTAAGAAAAAATGGGGGCATGCAGATGGAACAGAAAAATCTTTGCCAGGTGGTTTCAGATGCTTCTTCAAAAAAAAAGAATCCGGCAGGAGATGATTACGCTTCCTTATCACTTTCTGCTTCAATAGAAATAGCAAGAGAGCATGGAGTAAGCAGACAGGCAGTTGAAATTGCTGCCCTGGAAGCTGATATAATTCCTGAACGTTACCAGCGCAGTATTGGCACAGTGGGCATTAAGGGGCAGATCAGGCTTCTTAATTCAACTGTAGGTATTACAGGCGCAGGTGGCCTGGGCGGTTTTGCCCTCGAGTTGCTGGCTCGTATGGGTGTTGGCAGGTTGATAATTGTCGACGACGATGTTTTTAGCGACAGCAATTTAAACCGACAATTAGTCTCGCTTGAAAAGAACCTTGAACGTTCTAAAGCAGATGCTGCAGCGGAGCGTATATCTGAGATAAATGGCGCTTTGGAAGTAAAGGCGTTTCAGATGCGAGGTGACGCTTCAAACCTTACCGAAGTTTTTGCAGACTGCGATCTGGTTTTAGATTGTCTCGACAATCTCTCTTCACGTTATGCCCTTGAAAAAGCATGCGGCAAGCTTGGTGTTTGCATGGTCCACGGTGCTATTGCAGGCTTTTTGGGCCAAATGGCAGTAATCAGGCCGGATAACCCTGTATTAAAGTATATCTATGGACCGGCATATGACGGAAAAGCTGAAAAAGGCGCAGAGATGCACCTGGGCAATCCGGCAACAACTCCGGCCATGCTTGCTTCATGGCAGGTCAGCGAAGTGGTAAAGATCCTGGCCGGAATAGAGGGTGTCCTTCCTGAAGATAAAATGCAAATTATCGATATGCAGTCAGGAGAATCGTTTTTAGTTGAAGTTAAGGGCTAAAAATATCTATGCTATTGACAAGGGTATATAGCGTGCATATAATGTTAAATGTACTCGAGGTGCTATATATAAATTGATGAAGGGAAGTAGTAAGCAGGAATGCTTAAGCAGAGAGCCGGGATTAGCTGAAAACCGGCAGGCTAAACTGCTGAACTCGTCCCGGAGAAGCTGAGGCAATAAATAAGCCGCAGACGTATAACCGGCGTTAACGGTATAAAGCGGGTAGCATAACGAGGGGCTGTGGCGCAGTGGGAGCGCGCTTCCTTGGCATGGAAGAGGCCGCGGGTTCAACTCCCGCCAGCTCCACCAAATGTTTGACCAATAAGGGTGGTACCGCGGGTATATACAATCCGTCCCTTTAGCGGGCGGATTTTTTCATTTTAACCTGGAGGTAAAATAGCCTTGAATAATTACGATCCTGCTCAAATTGAAGAATACTGGCAGAAACAGTGGGAAAAAGAAGATTTTTACCGGGCAAATAAAGATGAATCTAAAACCAAGTATTATGTTTTAGAGATGTTTCCTTACCCGTCCGGAAAGCTTCATATGGGCCATATGAGGGTATATTCCATTGGTGATGTTTTAGCCCGTTTTTTGCGTATGCGTAATTACAATGTTATTCACCCCATGGGCTGGGATGCATTCGGTTTGCCTGCTGAAAATGCAGCAATTGAAAACAATGTAAACCCGGCAGAATGGACTGCCCGTAATATAGAACACATGAAGATGCAGCAAAACCGCCTGGGAGTAAGCTATGACTGGAGGCGGGAAGTAAATACCTCGGCGCCTGATTATTATCGCTGGTCGCAGTGGCTTTTCCTTTTAATGTACCGGCGCGGTCTGGCTTATAAAAGAAAAGCAGATGTAAACTGGTGCAGTCATTGTGCTACCGTGCTGGCCAACGAGCAGGTTGAAAAAGGTCTTTGCTGGCGATGCTCTTCAGTTGTTGAGCCACGTGAATTAGAACAGTGGTTTTTAAAGATAACTGACTATGCTGAAAGGCTGCTTTACGATCTTGATACCCTCGAAGATTGGCCGGAACGGGTTAAGATTATGCAGCAGCACTGGATCGGGCGCAGTGAAGGTGCAGAGATTGCTTTCGGGGTCAAAGGTTTTCCAGATGACGAAATTCGCACCTTTACTACCCGGCCTGATACTCTATATGGCGTAACCTACATGGTTTTAGCTCCCGAGCATCCCCTGGTTAACCGCCTGGTGGAGGGGACGAAACAGGAAAAAGAGGTGCTCGATTTTGTGGCCAGGGTTAAAAAGGAAAGTGAAATAGAAAGAACGTCGGAAGAAGCGCCGAAGATTGGTCTCTTTACCGGTCGCTATGCCGTTAATCCGGCTAATGGAGAAGAGGTGCCGATTTTGGTTGGTAATTATGTTCTGATGGCATATGGCACAGGCGCTGTGATGGGGGTTCCCGCACATGACCAGAGGGACTTTGAGTTTGCCCGGAAATATAAACTGCCTATCAGGGTGGTTATCCAACCGGAAGGTGGGGACCTAGCTGGTGAAACCATGGAAGAAGCGTACGTAGGTGAGGGAATTATGGTTAATTCCGGCGGGTTT
>PWSG01000244.1 GCA_003564055.1 Syntrophomonadaceae bacterium | reverse complement strand
GGGCAATAACACCCTTATTGCCATGCCGGCCGGCCATCTTGTCTCCTTCTGAAATCTTGCGTTTTTGGGCAACATAGACACGAACCAGCTGATTCACACCGGGCGAAAGCTCGTCGCCTTCATCGCGGTTAAATACCTTCACATCGACAACTATACCAGATTCACCATGTGGTATACGCAGGGATGTATCGCGAACCTCGCGTGCTTTTTCGCCAAATATAGCCCTTAGCAATCGTTCTTCCGCAGTTAGCTCGGTTTCCCCCTTGGGGGTAACTTTGCCAACCAGAATATCACCGGCTCTAACTTCCGCTCCAATGCGAATAATGCCCCTTCCATCAAGATCTTTTAAAGCCTCTTCTCCGACATTCGGTATATCGCGAGTAATCTCCTCCGGACCCAGCTTGGTATCTCTGGCCTCGGATTCATACTCTTCAATATGGATTGAGGTAAAAGTGTCTTTTTTAACCAGTCTTTCGCTGATCAAGATAGCATCTTCATAGTTGTAACCTTCCCAGGGCATAAACGCAACAAGGACATTGCGGCCCAATGCCATTTCACCTTTGCTGGTACAGGACCCGTCGGCTAAAACATCACCGACCTTAACTTTTTGGCCACGCTTTACCATGGGATGCTGATTTATACAGGTGCCCTGGTTGGAACGTTTAAATTTTTGGAGAGTGTATATATCCAGTCCGCCTTCAAAACCGGGGCGCCGATCTGCTTCGAAACGCTCCCTTGTACGGCCGTTAATATGATAGTTTTGGCCTTCTTTCTCATCATCACGGCGGATTATTATTTCACTGCTGGTAACACGTATAACTTCACCTTCTGCAAGACATACAGCCACAGCTCCTGAATCAATAGCCGCTTTGGTTTCGAGACCTGTGCCGACAAAAGGCGCTTCAGTTTTCAAAAGCGGCACCGCCTGACGCTGCATATTGGCCCCCATCAGTGCGCGGTTGGCATCATCGTTTTCAAGGAAAGGAATTAGCGCTGTCGCCACGCTGACCAACTGCTTCGGGGAAACGTCCATATAATCAACTTCATTAGGATGACGCATAACCGTATCGTAATAATAGCGGCAGGTTACACGGTTGTTAACAAAATATCCTTTTTCATCAAGTATAGCGTTAGCCTGGGCAATAACAAAACGGTCTTCGTCATCAGCCGTCAGATAGACAATTTCTGAGGTAACCCGTCCTTCTTTTTTGTCAACCCGCTGGTAAGGAGTTTCGATAAAGCCGTATTCATTTATGCGGGCATATGTGCCGAGCGAACCAATCAACCCGATATTCGGGCCTTCAGGGGTCTCAATAGGGCAGATCCTACCGTAATGAGAGTGATGCACGTCACGGACCTCGAAGCCTGCCCTTTCCCGACTTAACCCTCCGGGTCCAAGGGCGCTCAGCCGGCGCTTATGGGTCAATTCAGCCAGGGGATTGGTTTGATCCATAAACTGGGAAAGCTGACTGCTGCCAAAAAATTCCTTAATTGAGGCAATCACAGGTCGTATATTGATCAAAGCCTGAGGCGTAATTGCCTCGACATCCTGAATTGTCATCCGCTCACGCACCACCCTTTCCATGCGTGAAAGGCCGATCCGGAACTGGTTTTGTAAAAGTTCGCCAACACTTCTTAAACGGCGGTTACCTAAATGATCGATATCATCTATGTTTCCGATGCCGTCAAAAAGATTAAGGATATAATTAATCGTAGCAATTATATCTGAAGGAACCAGGTGCCTGGTTGAAAGATCAACATTCCCGTTGCTAATTACCAGGTGATCAGCATCGCGGTGTCTGATCTTGACTCTATTAATGTTATGTTCATCAATAATTCTGGCGGCATCTTCATCAACTACTGTGCCCGCAGAATAAAGAACCGCTTCACTGACAGGGTCCTTTACATCTTCGGCCAGTTCCTGGCCAAAAAGGCGATTGGTCATCGATAATTTTTTATTGGCTTTATACCTGCCAACTCGTGCAAAATCATAACGTTTGCCATCGAAAAAAAGCGACTCAAAAAGGGACCGTGCGTTTTCCACGTTTAAGGGCTCACCGGGACGCAAACGCTTGTAGATTTCAAGCAGCGCTGATTCAGTAGAATCGGTGTGATCTTTTTCAAACATATCTATGATACGTTGATTATTGTTTAACAGCTCATTTATTTCTTCGTCGCTGCTGTAACCGATAGCCCGCAGAAGAACACTTACAGGAATTTTCCTGGTCCTATCAACACGCACATATAAACCTTCGGCAACATCTGTTTCAAATTCAAGCCAGGTGCCGCGGTTAGGTATTATTGTGGCGCTGATTAGCTCTTTGCCGGTGCTGCCGGTTGGGTCGGGCTGTTTCTTAAAGTAAACACCCGGAGACCGGACCAGCTGGCTGACAATGACTCTTTCAGCACCATTGATCACGAAAGTCCCGTTTTCGGTCATCATCGGAAAATCGCCCATGAAAACTTCCTGTTCTTTAACTTCCCCGGTTTCCTGGTTAATTAGCCGAACCCTGACCTTCAAAGGAACAGCATAAGTAGCATCTCGCTCCTTACAGTCTTCAACTGAATACTTTGGCTCACCAAGCGTATAATCATAGAACTCCAAAACAAGGTTT
>PWSG01000035.1 GCA_003564055.1 Syntrophomonadaceae bacterium | reverse complement strand
TTGTATATAAAAATCAAACCTCTCAAAACAACATTTAAATTATACCATAACTTCTTTCAATTTAAAGATCTTTTTTTTCCTTTAGCATCCTCTCAATTATCCTGGCGCTGGCTGTAGTTGAAAGGCCTGCCTTACCGGTACAGCGCAGTTCTGGAGGAATCATTTTTCCTGCCTGGTGCATTGCGTCTATGGTTTCATCAAGTGGAATTATGTTTTTATAACCGGCAAGAGCCATGTTTGCTGCAGAAACTGCGTTAAAGCCGGCCATAATATTTTTCCCCAGGCAGGGAACCTCAACTCGACCGGCAACAGGATCACAAACCATACCAATTACATTTTGCAGCGCCATTGCAGCAGCATCCAGGGCCTGGGCAGCTGTTCCGCCCATCATTTGGACCAGGGCCGCTGCTGTCATCCCTGAGCCGGCGCCGCATTCTGCCTGGCAGCCGCATTCTTCAGCAGCAAAAGTACTGCGCCCGGCAATCAAAACTCCTAGCATACCTGCCGATAGAAGGCCTTTTAAAACAACCTCATCATCTAAATTTAATTCTTCTGCGACAGCAAACAGTGTGCCGGGCAGGCAGCCGCTTGATCCTGCCGTAGGGGCGGCAACAATAACACCCATAGCACTTTTTGTTTCCATTATAGCCGTAATATAAGCGATTATTTTTTTATCTCTTTCTCCCCCACTCAATATTCCTGTAAAGTTGTTTATATTTTGTGCCTGGGGGCCGAGAATTCTGTCCTTATAATCAGTTCCTTCCAGACCATTTTTTATAGACGCTTTCATGATCGAAATGATGTTTCTACCGATTTTTAAAACACTATCGCCAGGTATATCGCCCCTGATGCTTTCATATTTTACAGCCTGTTTCCATAATTCAGTATTTTGTCCTTCAGCATCGCGTAGAATATCTTCAGCATTATTATAAGGAACAGAAACATCTTTTCTTGAGCGGATTGGAAGAACGGGTTTAAGCTGCACGATGCTTTTAAGTTCATTATAACGTTCAAAAACCGCAGTTATATAAGCCGGCAGTGGATAGTCGGTTTTTATATTGATCATGCTCATAATTTCACTACAAGTGACAGTACAATAATCAAGTTCCGGAAGCAGCTTATTAATTTTTTTAACGTATTTATCTTGTAAATCCTGGTTCGTGGTTTCTAAAATAAGAAGGGTTTCATGGTAATCGCCGCATATTGAAACAGGAATACCATTGACCTCAAGAAGTTCAAACATACCCCCACCTGTCGATATAAATATGAAGCAGTATTCTTCCCCTGTATCACTTTTTACCCTTATTCTATAAGTGTTGGGGTGATTTGCCGCAAAATCGACAATATAAAAGCCAATTTCAATACCATTATTACTCGCTATTTCAAGTGATCTCAATAAATCTGGATCATCGGGGTTCATTTTAAGCAGTCCGCCAACAAGGCCAATGTCAGACCCCTGGCTGCTGTAAGTCGAAGCCAGCGAACCTTTAGGTTCGAAGTCAACTTGAAAAGATTTTATTTTAGATTTAAAAAACTGGCTTATTAGATTGCCGATTCGTACCGATGCAGCAGTATGAGAACTTGATGGGCCGCGCATCACCGGCCCAATCACATCGTTAAAGATACTGGGGGGCTGTTTTATCATTTCAACCTCCTTGGATAAATCAATCAAGAGTTATACCAATATTATTTTTCAGGGCGTTTTTGTAAATAAGCTCAGAGACAGCAAGATCAAAAAGCGCCATTCCAACTGATTTAAAAAGGGTCGTCCCTTCACTCGCAGCTGTTTCTTTCTTAGCGATAATTTCCCCCAGTTTAACAACCTGGTTGCGTCTGATCCAGTTATTTTCCAGGGGAGTAATCAAATCTCCTGATTCTTCGAGGCCATGTTCAGTATCAATATATACTTTGCCCACCAAACTGTAAAGGGCCGCAGGAAACTCCCTCATTTCCGGTTTATAGGATCCTATTCCGATATAGTGCCTTCCTTTTAAGATATTTTTATCATCAGGCAGAACAGGTTTATGCGATGGAGTTGCAGTTATTATAATTTCTGAATCCTCTGTAAGTTTTTCTACCGATTCATACTGCCTTATTTCAACTCCACTCAGGGTATTTTTAAGCTTGCTGGCAAGTTCTTGAGACTTTTCTGTTGATAAGTCGTAAAGATTAACTTGCTTTATATCTCTTGCCTCACAGGCAAAAAGAACCTGATGGTAACCCTGTACACCAGAGCCGATCAAACCAAGGGTTTTTGCTTTTTCCCTTGTTATGCAGCGCACAGCCACCCCACCTACTGCACCGGTTCTGAGAGCAGTTAGCTTGGCCCCGTCTAGAAGCGCTAAAGGCGTTCCGGTTTCAGGGCAATTAAGCAAAACCAGGCCCTGGATAACTGGCTTCTTCTTTTCTTTATTGCCCGGGAACAGGCTCAAGATTTTAGTGCCAATAATACTTTTCATAAAACAGGGCATGTAAAGCAAAGTGTTGCTTTCATTATCAACATGCATACGAGGAGGCATATGGTATTCACCATTTAAATCAATGGCATAAGCTTTCTCTATAGTATCCATTACCTGATTCAGGTTAACCGCTTTTGTAATATCATTTTCGTTTAAGT
>PWSG01000128.1 GCA_003564055.1 Syntrophomonadaceae bacterium | reverse complement strand
CCTGTCCCCTTGTCCCATGTCCCCTTGTCCCAGGGTTTTGGAGGTAATTGGTTTGACACATCTTCGCGAAAACAGATATAATTGCGTTAATCCAAAAGGGAGGTAACCGGATGCAATCGAGCACAATTCGTCAGTACTTTTTAGACTATTTCAGTTCAAAAGAACACCTGATAATGCCCAGTTTTCCTTTAATTCCACAGAGCGATCCTACACTTCTATTAATTGGCGCCGGTATGGCTCCCCTAAAACCTTACTTTACAGGTGAGAAAAAGCCGCCGCATCGCCGTGTAGCGACATGCCAGAAATGTGTGCGCACCCCTGATATTGATCGGGTTGGACATACCGGTCGCCACGCGACTTTCTTTGAGATGCTTGGCAACTTTTCTTTTGGAGATTATTTTAAAGAAGAAGCGATTGCCTGGGCCTGGGATCTGGTCTTGAATGGTTACAGGCTGGCTGAAGATCGTCTATGGGTCAGTATTTATCTAGACGATGACGAAGCATTTAAAATATGGAATGAAAATATTGGCATACCACCTGATCGCATTATCAGGCTCGGCAAGGAAGACAACTTTTGGGAAATAGGTCTTGGCCCCTGCGGACCCTGTTCAGAGATATATTATGACTTGGGCGAGGAAGCAGGTTGCGGCAGCCCGGATTGTGCTGTAGGATGCGACTGTGATCGCTACCTGGAAATATGGAACCTTGTTTTTACGCAATTCAGCCGTGAGGCTTCGGGAGAACTAGTTGAGCTGCAGCAGAAAAACATCGATACCGGAGCCGGTCTTGAGCGTTTGGCCATGGCTCTGCAGGGTGTGCATTCTTTATACGAAATAGATATGGTTAAGCCGCTCTATGACCATTTTTATAATTTAGCTTCTCCGGACCGCCGTGACCAGGAAGTGCCCCTGCGTATTCTTACCGAGCACAGCAGGGGAACATCTTTTCTTGTTGCCGACGGGGTAATTCCATCCAACGAGGGACGCGGTTATGTTTTGCGCCGCCTGCTGCGCCGGGCCGTGCGTTATGGCAGACTGCTGGGTATTGAGGGGAACTTCATGACAGATGCCGCTTCCATGGTGGTAGATACAATGGCTAAGGCTTATCCTGAGCTAGACGAGCGTCATGAATATATACGCCAGATAGTCCGGCTCGAAGAGCAGAAGTTCCAGGAGACCCTGGCCCAGGGCATAGAAATATTAGACAGCTATATTGACAAAATGCGTGATCAGGGCGATAATGTTTTGCCCGGCGAAATGGCTTTTAAACTTTACGACACATACGGATTTCCGCTTGATTTAACAGAAGAGATCCTGCACGAGCAGGGTTTTGAAATAGACCGCGACGCTTTTGATAACAATTTAAAAATGCAGCAGGAAAGAGCCCGGGCTGCTGCCCGTTCGCCACTGGATTCCGAGGATGCAGAGAAATATAAAAAAGCTGCAGGTATGGAGACTGAATTTACCGGTTACGATACCCTTGAACAGGAAACAAAGCTGCTGCTCCTTTTTGTAGGTGACGAGACCCGCCCGGAAGCTGTTAAAGGAGATAAAATTGAATTCCTCCTGCAAAAAACTCCATTTTATGCCGAAGCAGGTGGGCAGATCGGTGATACAGGAGTTATCGAAGCGCCCCAAGGTCTGGTTAGGGTAGAAAACACCTTCTTTTCTGCAACCGGGCAGATCATTCACCGCGGGATAGTTGAAGAAGGGAAAATAGAAATAGATCAAGGTGTTAAAGGTCGGGTTGACGGAGAACGCCGCCGGGGAATTTGCCGCAGCCACACATCAACTCACCTGCTGCACCGCGCCCTGCGCAATATATTGGGTGACCATGTTAACCAGGCTGGTTCACTGGTTGCACCAGATCGCATCCGCTTTGATTTTAATCACTTTGCCGCCTTGAAGAAAAAGCAGCTGCTGGCAATCGAAGAAGAAGTTAATAAAATGACCCTTGCCAATGTTGCCGTCAAAGCTGAACAAAAAACGCTTGAGGAAGCAAAAGAGCTTGGAGCCACCGCTATTTTCGATGATAAATACGAAGAAAGTTCGGTGCGAATGGTTTCCGCCGGAGATTATACACGCGAGCTGTGCGGTGGAACGCATGTCTCATTTACAGGTGAAATAGGGCTTTTTAAAATAGTATCTGAAGAAGGGATTGGTTCGGGACTGCGCCGTATCGAAGCTGCAGCAGGGATGAGTGCTTACCGTCAGACCGTAGAGAAGGAAAGCCTGCTGCAAAATATTGCCCTTGAGCTAAATACCTCCGAAAACCGTCTTGATCGGAAATTTGCAGAGCACATGGCCGAATATAAAAATTTACAAAAATCTAACCAGGTTTTCAAACAACGCCTGGCCGCAGTGGAAGTAAATTCACTTTTATCTGCGGTAAAAAATATTAGTGGTGTTAACGTCCTTAGCTCCACAGTTTCCGCCGACAGCACCGATGCACTGCGCATGGCTTTGGATGAAGTCAAAAACAGCATAGATTCAGTATTAGTCGTTCTTGGCGCTGTTAGCGACGGCAAGGTAATGCTGGTCAGTTCTGCCAGTCCCGATCTTGTCGCCCGCGGAATCCATGCCAATAAAATCATAAAAGAAGTTGCCCGCCAGGTTGGCGG
>PWSG01000239.1 GCA_003564055.1 Syntrophomonadaceae bacterium | reverse complement strand
TAAGATGTGGTCGCAGATGATCGTGCTGTCGGGCAGGATCACCCGTTCCACCGACGAATGAGAAATATCTCGTTCATGCCAGAGCGCTACGTTTTCTAATGCTGTACCAGCATAACCGCGCAGCAGACGGGCCAGCCCGCAGATTTTTTCACATGTCACCGGGTTTCGCTTATGGGGCATTGCCGAAGAACCCTTCTGTCCAGTGTAAAACGGCTCTTCCAATTCCCTGGTTTCAGTGCGCTGCAGGTTGCGGACCTCTAAAGCTATCTTTTCAAGGGTAGCACCGATTAAGGCCAGCACACCGACATATTCGGCATGGCGGTCACGCTGCAAAACCTGTGTCGATACCGGTGCGGGTTTTAACCCCAGTTTTTTGCAAACATATTCTTCAATAAAGGGATCAATATGGGCAAAATTGCCCACCGCACCGGAAATTTTTCCAACCCGCACCACATCAGCTGCCCTTTCCAGCCTTTCACGATCACGTCGCACCTCACCTAACCAAAGCGCAAATTTTAGTCCAAGGCTGGTCGGCTCAGCATGCACACCGTGAGTTCTGCCTGTCGTGGGAGTATATTTATAATGCAAAGCCTGGTTTTTTAATACATTTTCCAACTCCACCAGGCCTTCTTTAATCAAAGCAGCAGCCTCGCCAAGAAGCACAGAAAGCGCTGTGTCAACAATATCGTAAGAAGTCAGTCCAAAATGAAAATAGCGGCTTTCCTCGCCAAGCGTTTCGGACACAGCTCGCGTAAAAGCTACAACATCGTGCCTTGTTTCTGCCTCCAGTGCTTCTATCCGGTCTAAATCGAAAGAGGCCTTTTCAGCAATCAGCCGGGCGGCTTCCTCTGGAATAACTCCCATTTCCGCCCAGGCTTTAGCGGCCAGTATTTCCACCTCTAAAAACTTCTGGTAGCGGTTTTCAAGGCTCCAGATTTTTCCCATTTGCGGACGGGTATAACGCTCTATCAAATTATATCACCTGCATAATTGCACCGTTAGCGCGCTTTTTTTTCGCGCAGGGCGCTGTCTTTTTCTTCAACCTTCGCCGCAAGCGACTGGCGATAGTTGTTTAGCTTGTGGCGCAAACTTTCATCTTGTATTGCCAGCATTTGCACCGCCAGCAAGCCTGCATTATATGCTCCGTTTACAGCCACGGTAGCCACAGGAATACCCTGCGGCATCTGCACGATCGAATAAAGCGAATCCACACCGTGCATTGGTTCGATAGCAACAGGAACACCAATTACAGGCAGTAGTGTCATCGAAGCTATAACACCCGGCAAATGGGCGGCCCCTCCCGCTCCGGCTATAATCACCTTCAGGCCGGCTTCTTCTGCACCCCGGGCATAGCGGGCTGTCTTTTCCGGATGGCGGTGCGCGCTTGAAATTACCATTTCCCATCCAACATCAAACTGGTCTAAAGCTTCTGCACACTTACGCATAATAGGCAGGTCTGAATCACTGCCCATTACAATACCAACTTTAACATCAGACATCATATCAACTCCATTAATACATTAAATTATAGCAGCAGTAAGCATACAAAATCGTTTAAACTCGCTTCTTAAATACGCACAGCCGCTTAAAGCTGCTCTGCCCTCCTTGCGGATGACAAAACCGAAATGTGCTGCAATCTCTTATTTTTAACCATTACGAATTTTTAACTCTCCCGGCACAAAGCTCATGCCATGTGCCGGGAAGAGCAATAAGCTTAAAATATCAGGATATTTTTACCTGCCTAAAAGCACCGCTCATCTCTTGCTTCAAAATATATGAGCCTACTGCTAAACCGTAATCAGAAATCGTCTATGCTTAGCTGCAATCATTTATGCTTTTGCTTAAAACACCAGTTAATAAAAACGCTTTACTGCTTAACGTAAGAATACTCTATTAACCAAGGCTCATTTTTTAACTTTATCGCAGCAAAACCAAGACCTTTTCCTGATCACTTCTTTTCCGGGCTCTTGATTCTGATTACGCTTAGATTACCCTTTAAATGGTCTTACCAGAAAAAGTGAATCAGGGAAACCAGGGCCAGCAGGTATAAAATCCAGTGCACTTCTTTAGCTTTACCGGCAAATACCTTTACCAGCGGGAAAGCAATAAAGCCAAAAGCAATACCATCGGCAATACTGTAAGCAAGCGGCATAAAGATAATGGTCAGAAATGCCGGCAGCGCTTCTGTAAAGTCGTTGAAGTCAATCTGCATTACCGAGGCCATCATCAGCACCCCGACAATAACCAGGGCCGGAGCGGTAGCCTGTGTCGGAACTAAACCAGCCAGGGGAAACAAAAAGAGAGACAGCAGGAAAAGAATCCCGACCACAACCGAGGTAAACCCGGTCCGTCCCCCTTCAGAGATACCGGCAGTAGATTCAATATAGGTGGTAACAGTGCTGGTACCTATCAGGGCGCCGCCCATCGTGCCAACTGCATCAGCCAGCATCGCCTTGTTAACCTTTGGCAGGCGACCCTTTTCATCAAGAAACCCTGCCCGGGCACCGGTGCCAAGAAGCGTTCCCATGGTATCAAAAACGTCCACGAAAACAAATGAAAAGATTACAAAGATTGGAATAGCAAAAGTTGCACTAAAATCAAGCTGGAATAAAATCGGCGATAAAG
>PWSG01000036.1 GCA_003564055.1 Syntrophomonadaceae bacterium | reverse complement strand
TTATCTTTCAGACCCAGTTCTTCCTTGGGGACAGAACCTGCCTTACAGATAGCAGAAATCATTTCAAAGCCGTTTTGCGTCATAATCTCGCTAAAACGCTTTGCTTCACGGCGCAGGCCGATACAAAAAGCAAGGCCAATTCGGTTAAAATTTGAGCGGCGCGAAAAGGCAATTATTTCCTCAATTCTGGTCCAGTTGCAATATCCTTCAGCTTCAACAAGCGCTGAAGTGCAGGCAAGCTTTTGAACCATATTTTCTTCATATTCGTGTAAAGAGTTTTTCAAAAGAATATTCTCTTTTACCATCGGGCAGTTGTCAGGGGCCTTGTTTTTCAACCCGCTGCTGCAGGCCAGTGCTTGGCAAAGTGCGCATTCGGGAAATTTAATTTGTCCAGACATGAAATCACCTTTTCTTTAGTGTATTTGCAAGCTTTCGGGTGAAATTTTCAAGTAATCGTGTTTATTTATGTTACAGGTAACTAGCTGGCGATGTGGTTACAGGTATCTTTCTATTGTTAAAGACGTTTTATGTATACAATTAGTCCCGGTTATTTTTGAAAGGATCTAATTCTAAAATACAAGATCTAAATAAGGCCACCAGAAGCGGGCAGCGACAGCAACTACTATAATGCTTGCCAGGGTAAGCGGAATACCGGCTTTTATAAAATCTATTGCGTTTAGCTTTCCTGTTCCGTAAACAATTACCCCCGGCATGGTCTGTATGACAAGGATAAAACCTAAAAGGCCTGAAGCACCTGTAATTAAAGCCCAGTATAAAGGATTTATACCTATCCTTGTTCCCAGCTCTAAAACCATGGGGACCATGATAATAATTAAAGTTGCCACATTACCGATGAAAAGATGATAAAAATGTACCAGCCCGCCCATTAGTATAAAACCGACTAATGAGAAAGAAAATATAATAGGAATAATACTATCGGGAAAAAGTATAGATGCCATGTAACCCGCAGCTCCGGTATTAATAAAAACCATACCCATGGAAAGATTAGTTCCAACCATCAGCACGTTGCCCCAGTTAATTTGTAAAAGTTTATCCCAGGGTATAAAACCTATGCCCGGAAGGGCCATGAGAATTGCAGCCAGAAGGGCGGGAACAAATGTCGGCCACCCGTGTATGAAATCTGTCATCCAGAGAGTCACCGTAATAATCAATATAGCGGCTAGCCGCTTTTCGCGGATTGTCAGCGGGCCAAATTCCTCAAGTTTTTGTTTTAGGAAAGCGATGTGCTTGACAGGTTTGCCTTCATTGCCTGCAGGGAATGCGAGAGTCAAAACTAGCCAGGTGCATGGGATCAGGGTTAAACTTATAGGAGCGAAATAAGCCAGCCAGCGGGTGTAGGTCATCTCGTATCCTAAATTGGCGGAGATTAAATCTGCTGTAATTACGTTTCCCAGGGCCCCGGGTAAAACTGCCAGGGCTGTAACGTGTGTTCCGTAGGCCAGGCCCAAAAGCAGCATTTTGAAAACCTGTGAGTGACTTCCCGTTTGAACTAGGTTTTTCCCCAGCGTAAATATAATAGGCAGAAGCAGGGTAGCTTTTACTGCTGTGGCCGGAATAAAAAGAGCCAGGACCTGCAAAGTGATTAACAGGGCCATCAGGCTGCTGCGCGGAGAAGCTCCAAACTTGAGGACAATATGATATGCTGCTCTTTCCCCGAGGTTTGTGCTGCTAATACCCTGGGCCATCATCAGGCCGGTCAGGATTAAAAATGTTGCACCTGAGCTAAACCCGCTCAAAACAACCTCTGTGCTTCCCGTTCCAGTAATCATTAGGCCGAAAATTATTATTAAGCAGGTCAGTGATAACGGCAGGGGCTCCAGCACCCAGAGTAAAACACCAGCAATAATAACAGCCAGGGCTGCTCCCATTTCCTGCCCCAGGGCAGGTATGGCAAAGTAATACATAACTAAGAAGCAGGCCAGTGTTATGCTTATGCTAACAACTTGTTTTTTAGATACTGCATTTAAAGAGCTAATTTTTTTGGTAATAATGATCAACTGCCTGAATTTTATTTAATACTATAGTATTTGACCCGGCAGCTTCTAAATCCTACAAGAATTAGTTAAAAAGTATGTGTTCTGAAAAAATAAAACCAACCTTCTGAGGTTGGAATTATATTATAGACTGTTTCTTTAATGAGTTGTTTGTGCTGCACCATGTGCGGCATAATTAACCAGTCTTTATTGAAAATGCTCCTGTCAGGCTCTTAAATATCTCCTTAACCGAAAGGATTTCTTTAATTTTAAACACGTTTTGGCCAGAAAAAACTACACCCCGGTCAATATGACCCAGGCGGCTGTTTTCAAGCGCTTCAAGGATGCAGTATTCCCGTGAGCACATCTTGAGACAGTCATCGCAGTTTATATCCGGGCTCTGCCCACGGGCGAGCGCCTCTGAGAAAACATTTCGAATAGCACGACCGGGCAACCCGACCGGGCTTTTGATAATCACGACATCTTCTTCGCGAGCATTTAAATAATGTGCTTTAAAAGAGTCCGCTACGGTGCATTCTTTGCTTAAAACGAAGCGGGTTGCCATCTGGACACCATCGGCTCCCAGGCGCATCATTTCAACTATGTCGTTTTCATAAGTGATGCCACCTGCGGCAATAACCGGTATCTTGACGGCACTTTTTATTTCGGGAACTATTGCAGCTGTTGGAAGGTCTGTGCCCAGGTGACCGCCTGCTTCGGAACCTTCGGCGATAACAGCAGAAGCGCCATATTTTTCGGCGATTTTAGCCAACCTGGATGTAGAAACAATCGTTAAAATCGGTATTCCTGCTTCTTTGCCCCAGCTGAATATATCCCTTGAAAAACCGGCGCCGGAAATTATCAAGTCTACTTTTTCCTGCAGGGCTGTTTTAACCAGTGTGGCAAATTCACGCACGGCAAACATCACATTTACGCCGATTATTCCGTTCTTTGCAATTCTCCTGGCTTCCCTGATTTCCAGGCGCAGCTCATCAACTGTCATACCGGTAGCGGCAATAATCCCGACTCCTCCTGCGCAGGCCACTGCACCTGCTAAAGGCGCCGTAGAAACCCTGACTGCCATACCCCCCTGTATGATGGGGTATTTGAGACCAATATTTTTTAAAATGTTAAGCATTGCACTGACCCTTCCTTAGATGTGACATGATTACCTTTATAGACTTTCATGATCCCTGAATTAAATAGGTTCAGTGATTAATACTTCTTATGCTTCTTTTTATACCCGCCCCGCCCTTTAATGGAAACCGATTTTTGTCGATGACCGGGTCGGTTGCGGTTGTCAAAGTGCTTCTTTTTTTTCTTAGGCCAGGGTTCCTCTGCCGTGATTTTCACCGGAGTAAGATCAGGCTCCCTGGTTAGCATTTTTAATGCTGCAGCCAACAGGGCTGTCGCGCCGGTATTTTCGATTAGTTCACCGGCCAAATCTTTATACTGTGTGTGCTCGCCTTCTTCAATTATCTGCATAAGTTTTTCAGCAACCAGGCGCTGCTGCCCTTCAATGGCTTCATTGATCGTTGGGACAGGCTTACAAATTATTTTCCTTTTTATGGAACGCTCGATGTGTTCGAGATGGTTGAGTTCCCGATGCGATACAAAGGTTGCTGCTATTCCGGGGTTGCCCAGCCTGCCAGTTCGTCCTATGCGATGGACATAACTGTCAGGATCCTGGGGGATATCAAAGTTATAAACATGGGTTACAGACCCAATATCCAGGCCTCTTGCAGCTACATCAGTAGCAACCAAAATTTCTGTGGACATATTTTTAAATTTGCGCATTACACTGTCCCTTTTAGCCTGGGTCAGGTCTCCATGAATGGCTTCTGCCGAATAACCGCGTTTATTTAAACCTTCCAGTAGTTCGTCTACACGTCGTTTTGTCCTGGCAAAAACTATAGCGGCTTCGGGTGAGTGAAGATCCAGAAGCCTGCATAAAGCGTCGAACTTTTCTATTTCATGGGTCTGGTAATAGTACTGTTCTGTATTAGGTACGGTTATATCTTTTGTTTTCATTCTGACAAATTCAGGGTTACGCATAAATTTTCGGGCCAGGTCTTGAATTGGCTGCGGCATCGTTGCAGAAAAAAGCATGGTTTGCCGTTCTTTAGGTACATCGGCAAGGATTGTTTCTATGTCTTCCCGAAAACCCATATTTAACATTTCGTCAGCTTCGTCCAGAACTACGATAGCAAGCTGTTGAAGGCGGATTAATTTTCTGCGCATATGATCCATTAGACGTCCTGGAGTGGCAACAATAATCTGAGGCTTTTTCTTCAGGGCTTTGATTTGCCGATCCATATCCTGCCCGCCGTAAACAGGCAGAGCCCGGATATTCTTAAACTGCCCCAGGGTATTGATCTCTTCCGCCACCTGGACGGCAAGTTCCCTCGTTGGAGTAATGACCAGGCCCTGGACATTGCTCTGGCCCTCTATGCACTTTTCAATCATCGGGATCCCGAAAGCGGCTGTTTTGCCGGTTCCAGTCTGGGCTTGCCCGATTAAGTCATCGCCAGCCATGGCTATCGGTATGGCCAGGTCCTGAATAGAAGTTGTTTCTTCAAAGCCCATAATTGCGGTAGCCCTGATGATTGCATCACTTAGTCCAAATTGATAAAACGTTGACATTAAAAGTGTTCCTTTCAAATACTGCCTTATGCTATTTTAACAACAATATTATTTTCTTTTTAGGTTGCTCAACCTGTTTAAAGCCAAAAAAAGGCATTTCCATAAAGACTGGAAATGCCCTTATTTGACATAATGTTTTATTCAGCTTATTCTATTGAGGTACTACGTTTGCAGCCTGTGGTCCGCGGTTGCCTTCAACCACTTCGAATTCTACAGTTTGCCCTTCGTCAAGTGTCTTAAAACCTTCACTCTGGATCGCAGAGAAATGGACAAAAACATCTCCGCCTTCTTCTGTTTCGATGAAACCGTATCCTTTGTCAGGATTAAACCATTTTACTTTTCCTTGCATGTGCTTAATTCTCCTTCAGATTTAGAATGAATCAAAAAGCGGAATTATTGTCAAACTCCCATTCCCCATCCCTAGCATAGGCATTAAGACAGCTTGCTTTTTCCGACTTCTCAATAGTGTTAACTACTTTAGCACATTTTAAAGAATATTGCAAGGGAATTAAAAATTTTTGCAAGTAATTTTAGTTTTGTTTTTTCATAATCAAGATTTATTCATTAGCAGGATAATTAGCTTAATTGCGGAAATCATACTTAGGCAAATAATTAGGTTTCCATTAATTAGAGGGAGGCTCCGTAAATGAAAGAGTCAATGCAGGTATATTCAGAGGTTGGGCAATTAAAAAAAGTAATGCTTCACAGGCCAGGTTTGGAGTTGAAGAACCTGACCCCCCGCTACCTTGAAGATCTGCTTTTTGACGAAATTCCCTGGTTGGCCAAGGCCCAGGCTGAACATGATGGTTTTACCCGGGCGTTGGAAGAAAATGGAGCAGAGGTTTTATATATTGATAATTTACTGGCTGAATTAGTCACAGATGCTGATATAAAAAGCGAGCTAATCAAAAAACACTTAAAATCAAGCACACTTATTGAGCCTGAAGTAATTGATGCAATTTACCATTATCTAAATGATAAATCTCCTGAACAGCTTGTTTCAGCCCTGATGGCAGGGCTTTCCAAGGAGGAAGTACAGCATTTAAAAAAATACAGGACTTTAAGTGATTTAACTTTGAATAGTTATCCTTTTTATCTTCCTCCCTTGCCTAACATGTATTTTACAAGGGATCATGGCGCTATGGTTGGAGGAAAGCTGCAGATAAGCAGCATGTTTAATCCTGCCCGTCGTTTGGAAACAATCTTTTTACGCTTTATCCAAAAATATCATCCATCTTTTAAAAATGTTGAGCTATCCTTTCATGAAGAGATACCCTACGGAATTGAAGGCGGAGATGTCCTTGTTTTGAACCGGGACACTTTGATTATTGGTTTGAGCGAAAGAACTACTGAAGAAGCGATTGAGTGGGTAGCTAATAAGTACCTGGTGGAAAAAGAACTGGTCAAACAGATAATTGTTGTGCAGGTTCCGAGTAGAAGAGCTTACATGCACTTAGATACAGTTTTTACCATGGTTGATATCGATAAATTTCTTATGTATCCCGGGATAAGGGATGTGCACAATGTCTACTGGCTTGATAAAAACAACGATAACCGTGTTGTTGCCAGCAATGGCTACAGTTTACAGGGAGCCTTAAAAAAAGCACTCGGATTTAAACAGGTAGAAATAATATATTCTGGAGCCAATGATGAAATAACAGCAGCAAGAGAGCAATGGGGCGACAGTACCAACACGCTTGCGGTTAGGCCTGGAGTAGTGATTTGTTATGATCGTAATGAGGTGACAAACGAAACTTTGCGGAAGCATGGTATCGAAGTTATCGAAATCGACGGCTCGGAACTTGTGCGCGGGCGTGGCGGGCCGCGCTGTATGAGCATGCCTCTTCACCGTGAGCTAACAGGAGAATAAACTTATTGATCAGGCGGTTTAAGTAAGCACAGAAAGGAGGGTGGAATATGGAAAGAGAATTATCACTTGAGTTCGTTCGTGTGACGGAAGCGGCAGCCCTGGCTTCGGGTCGTTTGATGGGACGTGGTGATAAGGAGGCTGCCGACCAGGCCGCAGTTGATGCGATGCGTTCAGTATTTGATACAGTCCATATCAACGGCACCGTGGTTATTGGT
This sequence comes from Syntrophomonadaceae bacterium, assembly GCA_003564055.1. Lineage (GTDB taxonomy): Bacteria > Bacillota > Dethiobacteria > DTU022 > DTU022 > T3SED10-7. The sequence continues at coordinate 3,489 of PWSG01000036.1, read as the reverse complement.
GAAGGTGAAAAAGATGAAGCCCCCATGCTGTATGTCGGGGAAGAGCTGGGCATTGCAAATGAGCCCTCTGTTGACGTAGCAGTGGATCCTCTCGAAGGGACAAATCTTGTAGCCAAGGGTTTGCCGAATGCGCTTTCTGTGGTTGCCGTAGCCCCAAAGGGATGCCTGTTGAAAGCACCTGATGTTTTTTACATGGATAAGATTGCAGTTGGTCCCACGGCAAGAGGATGTATTGATCTGGATGCTCCTGTTGCTGATAATCTAAAGGCCGTAGCAAAGGCCATGGATCGAGAGGTTCGTGATTTAACGGCCATTATACTTGAGCGGCCGCGTCATGAAAAACTTATAGCTGAGATTCGTGAGGCAGGCGCAAGGGTTAAACTGATCACTGACGGCGATGTTTCTGCGGCGATTGCCACCTGCATTGGAACCTCGGGAGTTGACATTCTTTTTGGTATCGGCGGGGCGCCAGAAGGAGTTATTGCTGCTGCAGCTCTGAAAATATTAGGTGGTGATATGCAGTGCCGCCTTATCCCTAAAAGCGAAGGAATAGGGGATGATCAAGGCAAAATGGCCGTTGACGATCCCTACCGGCTACTACAGTTGGAAGATTTAGCCAGAGGAGAAGACCTTTTTTTTGCCGCAACCGGCATTACTGATGGTGATATGCTAAACGGTGTTCGTTACAGCGGGCAAACGGCAGAAACACATTCCCTGGTTATGCGCGGAATAACAAGGACAATACGCAATGTTTATGCAACTCACAGGTTGGAGAGAAAGCCCCGTTTTGTCTCCGAAGAGTCTATCTGCCGGCATTAGAATGAAATTAAAAAAGGTCAGCGGGGAGCCTGTCTCATTTATGTCGCAAGAAAGGCGCCTCGCTCACCTGCAATTTTATATTTATTTTACGATCAATATATTGCTTTTAACTAACTGCAAAACAGTGCTGCTGACACTGCCCATAAATAGTTTCTTTACGCTTCCACTGCCTCTTCTGCCGATAACGACAAGATCAAAACCTCCGTGTTCAGCTGTTTCAGCTATTACTTCGGCAGGATGGCCGACTTTAAAAATTGTTTCGATGTCAAGTTTTTTGTTTTCAAAAACCTTCAAAGCATCGGTGAATATTTTTTTCCTTTCCTCTTTAACCCTGCTATCCAGCTTGTTAATTTGTTCTTTCTCTTCTGCCGTGAAGGGGTATTTGCCCTGCCAGTAGTCTGGGAAAAGCTGTGAGCTCTCATGAACATGTATGAGCGCAATTTTGTTTACTTTACAGTCGTCGACCATTTGTGCGGCTACTTCGACACCTTTTTGACTGTTTGCGGAACCATCAATACAAACCAGTATTTTCAACAAGACCACTCCTTTCAGTAAAATAATTCGCCGATATTGTGCATTTCCCTTCAGAAATATGTTATACAATAAATTATAGATACTGTTGCCCGGACAGGCTGCTTTTAGAGTCACTGTGCTTAAGTATATATTAAAGGGTCATCAAAACATTACTTGCCCCGGGTAGCATCTGTATCTGCTTAAATTAAAATGCACTCGAACAGTTTTAAATAAATTATCTAATCTGTATATTAATGATTCAGGGGAAAGAGGGAATGAAAGATGTCTGATATCCCTACAATAGAGCAAATCAGGACTGCTGCAAGGACTATAGAAGCGCTGGTCCATCGCACGCCAATATTTACTTCCAGGAGTATAGATCAGGTCAGCAGGGCCAGGCTATTTTTTAAGTGTGAAAATTTTCAGAAGGTAGGTGCTTTCAAGGCCAGGGGGGCGGTTAATGCAGTTAATAGCCTTGAAGAAAAGATGCTTAAGTGTGGGGTAGCAACCCACTCATCAGGCAATCATGCTGCTGCAGTAGCTTATGCCGCCAGCTGTAAGGGTGTTAAGGCCATTGTAGTGATGCCGAACAATGCTTCTGCTATTAAAATAGCGGCGGTTGAAGGATATGGAGCCGAAATAATCTACTGTGAACCAACACAGCAGGCCCGTGAAGCTGCTCTCCGCGAAGTTGTTAAACAAACCGGTGCAGCTTTTATTCATCCTTACAATGATTACCGCGTTATAACAGGGCAGGCGACAGCTGCTATGGAACTTCTTGAGCAGGTTCCTGATCTAGATGCAATTATTACTCCTGTAGGTGGAGGAGGGCTTATAAGCGGCACGGCGCTAGCCGCAAAAGCAATCAGCCCGCAGTTATCTGTTTACGGTGCAGAACCGGCAGGGGCTGACGATGCTTTCCGTTCATTTCAGGCAGGTCATATAATTCCCTGCGAGAATCCGGATACTATTGCTGACGGATTGCGCACATCCCTTGGCGAGCTGACTTTCCCTATAATCTGCGAGCATGTTTCGGCAATTATTACAGTCAGTGATCAAGCCATAATTAATGCAATGCGCTTGGTTTGGGAAAGAATGAAAATAATTATTGAACCCTCTTCGGCTGTAGTTCTTGCTGCCTTATTGACAGATAGGACAAGTATAAGGGGAGCAAGAATAGGTTTGATTATATCCGGCGGAAATGTAGACTTAAATGATTTGCCCTGGCATAAATAAACCCCTGGAACTATATACTATCTAATTACTTCAATCGGTCATCTCTTTTTTAGCTGATTGCTAAAGCTTTAAGCGGGCAGGCTTTTACACATATGGCGCACCCCTTACAATTGGCAGCCTTAATCATGGGAAAATCATACTTTTCTTCCTGCTCAATCATATGCAGGGGGCAGGCAGGCGCGGCTGTGCAAAAACCGTCATTGCAAAGATGAGGGCGGCATTTGCGATAATCTAAAGAGACCATGGTGCTGGTCATAATTAATAAAGCCTCGGTTTTCCTGGCAGTTCAAATCAGCCATTATTTCTAATATGATTATATATAAATAATACAATCTTAAAGTGCGATTGTCAATAACTAAATTAGAATAAGCAAAAGCACCAAAGTTAAAATAGGTATTGATCTTTTATTAACAATAGGGTAATATAATTACTATAGTATTCAGATAGATCTTATAACCTTTATGTTTGTGTAAAGCTGAAATAAACTGTCAAATCAATTATGCCCTTGTTTTTTATTTGCGTAATCAAGAAGGACATGGGTGAGGTAATAAGCTCTAGTGATTGTTAGGAAATAAAAAGGAGGATTATGTTGTGAAAAAAGTAATTTGGATGTTTATGTTGTTGTTACTGGCGCTTGTCATTATTTCAGGCTGTGCTGAGGCACCAGTTGATGAGGTCCCGGATGAGGAAGCGCCGGATAAAGCCGGGGCTTCGAATCTGGGCTTAGGCGTGGTAACTACGATTGGCCGCTCGAATGATTATGATCCGGAAAATGAAATCATGCCCATGGCCCAGGTCGATAGTGTAATTGCATCAGCTACTTTTGATGAAAATGGCAGGGTAGTTGACGTTATGATTGATACTGCCCAGGTCAGGGTCGAGTTTGATGAAGATCTGCAGGTTGCTACCGATCCAACCGGA
>PWSG01000013.1 GCA_003564055.1 Syntrophomonadaceae bacterium | reverse complement strand
AGAAGAGCGGGAAAGAGCAGGAATCAATTGTTCCGACTCAGAGTTGATCAGCAATCCTTATTTGATTTATGAGATGACCAGGTTAAAAGTTAGCCCGGTAAGCCTTCGCCTTGTTTATCGAGGGGTGTTCCCAGAATCTGTAGTAAGAAATAAGCATCCTTTGCCTCAGCCTTCTGCAATCGACGGAGGTTTAGATAATCGCAGGGTTCGGGCATTTGTGGTCAGGCAACTTGAACAGACTGCGGGTGAGGGCCATACACTGCAGCGGAAAGCTGATATAGTCCGCAGCATTCGTGATTTAGATATTCGCCCTGCCTGTTTGATTGACGAGGATCAATTGCTTGTAGCAAAACCGTTACTGCAAGATATGATAACAACATCAATGCTTAAAGATGGAACGGAATGTTACCAGCTTAAAAGATTATATGAAATTGGCCATTTAATAAGGACAAGCGTGGAAAAAAGGCGCAAAGGTAAACCTCATATTATAGATCAGGATTGGAGAGCTTTACTTGATGAAATGCTTCCTTCAATAGCTGGAATGCCTGAAGAAGACAAGGAGCAGGAAGAAAGGGCGCGGATAGAAAAGGCTGCAGCTCTAAAAGTATTAGCAGAATCTAGAATTTCAATTTTGGTTGGGCCAGCAGGAACTGGAAAAACTACTTTGCTTTCTGTTTTATGCGGTCACCCGGAAATCAGCAAAGGTGATGTGCTACTTCTGGCCCCTACAGGTAAAGCTAGAGTGCGCATGGAACAGGCAGCCAAAGATTATGGTGTTAAAATAAAAGGGTTTACAATAGCCCAGTTTTTATATGGTTGTGGGCGCTATGATGGTGCTACTGGACGTTATCAGCTTTCAAATGAACCGAAAGTGTCGCCAGCAAAAACAGTAATTATCGATGAGGCTTCTATGCTTACAGAAGAAATGTTGGCTGCCACCATAGATGCCCTGCAAGGGGTGGAACGCCTTATCCTTGTCGGTGATTCAAGACAGCTTCCACCTATAGGTGCCGGCCGGCCTTTTGTTGACCTGGTTACCTCTTTTGCTCCAGTGGGAGCACATAACCTTTTCCCCTGTATAGGCTCCGGTTATGCGGAACTGAGTGTTCTAAGGCGCCAGGCAGGAGCAAAGAGGGAAGATGTAGGCCTCGCCAGATGGTTCAGTGGGGTTCCGGTACCTCCCGGGGAAGACGAATTTTTAGATAGAGTTCTTTATAATGATGTATCTAAAAATATCTGTTTCAAGGAGTGGAATACCCCTGATGAATTGCATGCAAAGGTTATGGAAACTATAGTTGAAGAACTTGGCTTAGAAGGCCATGATGATATAACAGGTTTTGATAAAGCTTTAGGGGGAAATGAAAGCAAAGGGCATATCTATTTTAATCGAGGATCTGCTAAAGCTGTTGAAGGATGGCAGGTTCTTTCTCCTGTGCGCAGGAAACCTCACGGAGTTGAAGCAATAAACCGTTTGATCCACGATACTTTCCGGGCTGAAAAGCTTGAATTCGCCAGGGTTGAACCAAAATGGATAAGGAAAATACCTGAGCCAATGGGGCCGGAACAAATAGTCTATGGTGATAAAGTGATCAATATAAGAAACCACAAGAGGGACAAGGTATTTCCTGCAGAAGATGCCATTTCTTACCTCGCAAACGGTGAAATTGGAATAGCTGTTGGGCAATTCAAAACAAAAAATATGAAGAGCTACCATGGCTTTTAAAAGTTGAATTCTCTTCTCAACAAGGTTTTCAATATGACTTTAGCAAGAAGGATTTTGGTGAAGAAGCAACACCATATTTAGAACTTGCCTATGCTTTGACTGTGCATAAAGCCCAGGGCAGTGATTTTGACACAGTGATCTTGGTATTGCCTAATCCTTGCCGACTGCTTTCCAGGGAGCTGATTTATACAGCATTAACAAGGCAACGTGAGCGTTTGGTAATCCTACATCAAGGTAATAGAAGCGAGTTACGCGCTTTTAGCGGAGGGGCTTATTCAGAAGCTGCGAAACGCTTGACTAACCTGCTAGTTGAACCGCTCCCCGTTGAATACAGTGGGGTATTCTACGAGCAGAACTTGATTCATCGTACTCTCAGAGGAGAGATGGTTCGTTCAAAATCAGAGCTTCTAATTGCTGACAGGCTTCATACTCACAATGTCGATTATGTTTATGAACAACCTCTTACTGTTGGGGGACAAACTAGATTCCCGGATTTTACTATTGACGATGCAGAAAGTGGAATGAGGTTTTACTGGGAGCATTGTGGTATGCTATATGATCCTGATTATAAGGCAAGGTGGGAAAGGAAACTTTCTTGGTATAAACGAAATGACATTTTACCCATTTCAGTCGGCGGCGGCCGCAATGGCACTCTTATTATTACAAGAGATAGTGAACTTGGAGGTATTTCTACCCAGGAAATAGAGGAGTGCATAAGGGAGATGCAGTCCTTATGAGATTAAAAAAATGTCAGGATTTTCTTAAACTTATATTTAATATTTGCCTTCTGCGTGAACACTGTTCTGTGTCAAGACCTTTCGGAGTTAAACATGTAAAGATTGCCTGACATAACCGATAGTTTTACCCCGTGTCTTTTTTGACTTGATCGGTACGATTAGCCCCTTTTCCTTGTTCTGT
>PWSG01000199.1 GCA_003564055.1 Syntrophomonadaceae bacterium | reverse complement strand
TTTGCTAAAACCCGCATCGGCTATAAGATCAAGTCTTATGGACATAACCCTTTAGCCGCTAAATATTCCGGTATCAACCCTCAGGTGATCCCGGTTCTGGTTTTTGTTTTGGGAGGAATGATCGCCGGATTAGCGGCCTATCATTACTTTGGCGCTGTGCCCGGGGTCTTCAAGATTGCCCGCAATTATGCTGAATTTGGGGATCTTTCTTTTTATGGCATTATATGCGGCTTAATTGCCCAGGGTAATCCGCTGGCGGCGATTCCCATCTCATTGCTTTTTGGTGGATTAACCAACGGGGGGAGGTTTGCCCAGGGCAAACTGCAGATGGGTTTTGGAGTCGATTATGCCCTGCTGGGTGTAATGATGATTACCATGGTTGTATTACAGTTTTTCTACCGATACAAAATTGTTTGGATAAAACCCGAGAAGGAGATTTCAGATGTGGGAATTATTCGTTAGAAGCCTTGATGCTTCAATTGTTTTAGCCATAGCAGCACTGGGTGAACTTATAGGCCAGCGTTCAGGAGTTCTGAATGTAGGTATAGAAGGTGTAATGCTGTTCGGAGCCACTTTTGGATTCATCGTGGCACAAACCACAGGCGATTACACAACCGGCTTTATCGCAGCTATTGCCATTGGCGCCCTGATCGGCTTGATGCACGGGGTCTTTTCAATCACTCTTGGTGTGGACCAGGTGGTCAGTGGTATGGGAATTTGGATTCTGGGCTTTGGCCTGACCACCTATATTGGCAACCCCTATACCGGTCCTTTAGGTATGGCCAGGATTGATAGAATTGGTGGGATGTCGCCGTTCTTTTACCTCGCTCTTGCCCTGATCATTTTAACCTGGTTTGTTTTAAACAAAACCAGCCTGGGATTGAAAATTCGTTCGGTGGGTGAAAACCCTGCTGTGGCTGAAGTATCCGGGATCAGTGTAAACAGAATCCGCTATATGTGCGTCATTGTAAGCGGGATGCTGATGGGGTTGGCCGGAGGGGTTTATGGCCTGAGCTACAACCCGGTCTGGAATTATAACTTCCTGATGGGATGGGGTTTTATTGCCCTCGCCCTGGTATTCTTCTCGATGTGGAATCCATTCATCATGTTTGGTGGTGCAGTGCTTTTTGGCGCCCTGTGGCAGCTGGCTCTTAGCCCTGAATTTGTGCTGCCGGGAGTGATGTCACGTTACCTCTGGAGAATGGTTCCATTTGTAATAACTGTAGCTGTGCTGGTATTGATGTCAACCAGGTGGTTCCGAACCCGCTGGGGAGCCGCCAAACCGGAAGCTCTTGGAGTGCCTTATAAAAAAGAAGGCTAGAAACACACCAGGGGAAATCTGGACACAAAGGGCTTGCGGCTTTAAAACTGCAGGCCCTTTTTTACTTCTCTGCATTCTGTTTAGTTTCCAATCCACGGTATGCGAGTAAACGGTCTTTAAATTGATCATCTGTTACCGCTTAGAATAAGTTAAAAAGGTGTCAGACACCTTTTTAACTTATTGACATTTATTTAGACTGAACTGTCCCTGAAGAGTTTAAGTATGTTTACTGCTATTTCAAGGTTTAGGGCATTTTCGGGGTGATCCAGGCTTATACCGGTCAATTCTTCTATTTTCTTAATGCGGTAAAGCACAGTATTGTAATGGGTATAAAGCTTTTTAGATGTCATTTTTAAATTACGGTTTGTATCGTAATAGGTTTCCAGGGTTTTAACCAGGTCGCCTTTTTTATTGCGATCGTAGTCAAATACAGGTTGGAGCAGCTCTTCAACATAATTTTCCAGTTCGCTGCGGTTTTTTTCGCTTAAAATTTTATAGAAGCCAAGATTGTCAAAAAAGATGAGGTGAGCAGTGTCGGAGAGCTGAGCAATTTTTAATGCTTCACGGGCGTCTTCATAACTACGGCTGATCATTTTAATCTCAGAGTTTGTCCTTCCGACACCGATATTAATTTTCGTATCAGTTCTGATTGAATTGTTTAAATAACGCAGCAGTGAAGTTATCGTTTCTTTAAATTCAGAGGGTTCTTTGCCATCTGTGCCCATGACAAGAACAATATTATTTCCCTTGATTCCTGCAATTAAATTGGCGGCGCCCTGCTGCCTGAAAAAACTATTGATTGCTTTTAGAATGTCCTCCTTGGAGCTTGTGCCATTAATGTTCATGTAATTCTTGATATCTTCAATTTCATCAGCACTGCTGTTATTTATAACTACTACAGCCATGGGTGTATCGAGATCTAAGTTGAATATTCGCCCCCTGCTTATAATTTCTTCTATATTATCAAAATCAGCAGAAAGCAGAATCTCAAGAAAATCATTATAATAACTTTTTTCAATCTCATATATAGCTTTACGCTTTGTAAATTCAAGGGCAGCAATTGTAGCCGCTCTTTCAAGAGTGAGAATATCCGGTTCATACATAGGGTTATTTATTATGGATACCATGTTGCCATATTCATACATGGCGGCCATAATTGGAATGCGTATCGCCTTGATTGTAAGAGGCTTGTTTGTATCGGGGGCATATTCCAGGGAATATTTAACTTCTTTTATATTCCCAAAGCGAAGCTTTTCCTGTTTAATTTCAATGCTGCCTTCTGAAAAAAATAACTCAAATTTCTATTTGTCAGGACAGTCATCATTTAC
>PWSG01000334.1 GCA_003564055.1 Syntrophomonadaceae bacterium | reverse complement strand
TTCTTTTTCTATATCTACAGTTTTCCCGCCGGTTACTCTTTGCAGCTGCTCAAAAGAGATAGGCAGCAGGGAGTGGGGAGTGCCGGCTGAAGTATAGACAACGTCAAACCGCTGCATCGTTTCATCTATGAAAATTGGTACGCTGCTATCAATATCAAAAGGACAGACTCCGCCAACCCTGTAACCGGTAATCTCTTCCACTTCTTCAGGTTTGGCGATTTTAGCCCTTCCTCCCCCAAGCAGAGCTTTAACCTTTTTATCGCAAATTTTAATATCCCCGGCCGCGACAAATAAGCCGTAATTACCACCTGAGCGGAAAAGAATCGACTTGGCAATCTGACCCAGCTCAACATTTAAAGCTTCTGCTGCCTCGATGGATGTTTTGGTGGTTTTTTCATGTTCACGCGGTACCAGGTTCAGCTCAAATTTCTCCAGGTGTTTTCTTGCCCTTTCCAGGGCCGGGTTTTCAGACATTATCGCCACCCCTTTTTTATATAATAATTACCTGCGATATTCCCGTACTTCCTTTTCTGGATAACGGGAAAAAACTATTAACCCAATAAGAATGAACAGGGCTGAAACCGGTCCGGTTAGCTGTATGCCCAGTGGCTGGGCTAAAGTACTGCCGAAAAGCTGCAGCAAAGCGCCGCTTATTACTGTCGAAAGCCCCAGGGCTAATTTTAATACAAAACCCTGGGCTCCGAAATACATAGCTTCCCTTTTCTGACCCGATAGTTTGCCCTCCAGGTCAGAAACCTCGGCAACGATGGCATCGGGGACAATTAAAATTACCCCCACAGGCAGGCCAACTAAGCCTAAAAGCAAATAGCCAAATAATTCTGGAGTCAGGCCGAATACCGGCTGACCAAGGATGTAAAAAAGCGGCAGTAAAACCATAAAAGCGATCAATGCGAACATCATTACCGGTTTCAAGCCAAGCTTTTTGGAAGCTATATTGATTATGGGGAAAAAGATCAGGGCAACTCCAAAGGCGATACCAAAATAAATTGAAGTTTGTTCTTCGGTCCCTCTTAACAGCACAGTCACATACAGGGGGAGGTTTAATGTAATAATGTTAAACCCAAGCCAGAAAGTAACGTTGCCGACCAGGTAGATAATAAAAGGTTTGTTTTGGTAAGTTGTTTTAAGCGCTTCAACCAGGCCGAGAGTTGCCGGTTCTGAATCGGCATAGTCTTTTTCTTTGATAGCAAAGGGCAGGTAAAGCAACACCAGTCCAAGTGCGGCCATGATCCAGATCATCCCGTGAAAATCGAACATACCAATTAGAATACCCGAACCGATTAACGCTATTCCAATTCCGAGCAGCATGAATACGGCCCGGAAAGTAGCCAGATCAACCCGGTCCTGCGTAGTGCGGGCCAGCTCCGGCAGTAAAGCCAGGTAAGGTCCGACATAGGCGGTAAAGAGCGTAAAATAGAGCCCGAGCAGCACCGCTAAATATACGCTGTTCAAAACGGAAGTTTCAGCTACCGGCGGATAGAAAAGCAGCACAAAAACTGCAACATAGGCAAATCCGCTGAAAAACATAAACGGCATTCTTCGCCCCATGCGCCCGCTGTAATTATCGGACCAGCGGGCTATTAGCGGGTCAGCCACAGCATCAATAGCGCGGCCCAGGAACATGATTATACCAAAGGCAAAAGGCGGCATAAGAGCTTCGACACCCTCCAGGGGGCTGGTGATGTAATAGTAAAAAAGCCAGGTTATAAGCACCCTGTCAATCAGGCTGAAACCGCCAGACCCTGAACCATAAATAATTTTACCCCACAGCGGCAGTTGTTTAACTGTCAACAAAAAACAACCCCTTCCCTAAAGTCGCAATAAGTTAAAAAGGTGTCTGACACCTTTTTAACTTATTGACGCTTAGTCACTTTTCTATATCTTGTTCTTCGTCAAGACATTTGTTTTCTGTATGCCTGTATTTAAGGGCATAAGCCAAAAAGCCGGCAGCTGAGGCAAAAGCAGCCCCGGTAGAGACCTGTCCTGTTTCCGGGTTGACGGTTTCGCAGAAAAAACCGTTATCCATTTCGGCGCGGCTGAAAAAATCAACAGCACCTTCGTTGCAGGCCAGCAGGTCATTACAGGCAGAAAGCGGCCAGGGGTTTTCGGCATGCAGAGATCCTGCTTCCTCAAAGCTGCTGTCCTGGTGATAATGCTTATTGTTCGATGATCGAATCCAGTTTACAGTATTTTTAAAAATAGTATCGTTAATGGAGCAAAAACCATAATGAGCCAGCAGCTGCAGACTGCCGGGAGGGTTATCGTAAAGAGTAAACCTGCCTTTTCCGTTAACAGCCCAGGCAAACATCAACCCAAAAGGCCCTTTTACAGTGCAGTGTTCGTAAACTGCCTGCTGAAGCTCCCGGGCCAGGATGGCGAAATCGCTTTTGTGGTGCCATTTGTCTTCTGATTGAAGCCTTGCCAGGAAAACAAACGCGCTTTGAAGCAGGGCATTGTTGTAAGTTAGGAAGGGGTACCGGGCAGGATCATCAGAAGGGTCGAGAAAAGTGCTGTATAATCCCGACTGGGGATCAAAGTTTTCAAATGCCTTGTCAACCAGTGTAAAAAGCCCTTTTTGAATTGTTTTTTCATCTAGTATTTCCTGTTCGCCACCGTGATCAAAATAATGCTT
>PWSG01000325.1 GCA_003564055.1 Syntrophomonadaceae bacterium | reverse complement strand
CGGGCTTTGCACCACTTGGATTAGTGGAAAAAAGTTTTTTGGGAAGCTGCTGCCTGTTATGTCCGATAGAACAATTGGCCAGCTCAACTATTTCGGGAGTGCTGCGGTAGTTTTGTTCCATGCGCACTACCTGACAGAGTGAATAGCGTTCGGGAAAAGAAAGAATGTTGCCAATATCTGCATAACGAAAAGCGTAAATAGACTGGGCGTCATCTCCGACAACACAAATTGATGATGCCCCGGAAAATAGATCAATAATCCGGGCCTGAATAGCATTTGTATCCTGAAACTCGTCAACCAGGACATGCTTGAAGCGCCTTCTGTACTGATCGCCAACCTGGATGTGACGATCGAAAAGTTCCAACCAGCAGAGCAAAAGATCGTCAAAATCAAACGCGTTGCTTTCAAGCTTTTTCTGCTTATAAAGATCAGCGCTGTTCTGCACCACTTCAAGATACTCGAGACGGTACGGGTAATATTCGTCCATCACTTCCCTGACCGAAAGGCCCGAGTTGCGGGACTGACTGATAATTCGTCCCAGAAGCCCGCGTTTCATAATTTCTTTTCGATCTTCGGTATCGATGGAAAGGTCGGCAAGAATATTTTTCAAGGTTACACGGGTATCATCTTCATCAAATATTGAAAAACCAGGGGTGCGTCCAAGCAGGGCAGCATGCCTTCTTAAAATTTTCGCACCAATACTGTGAAAAGTTCCGGCCCAAAGATTATAAGGCAGAAATCCGAGCAGGCTTTCCAGGCGTTCTTTCATTTCTCCGGCAGCTTTGTTTGTAAAGGTTAGCAGGAGAAGCTGTTCAGGCTGCACTCCGCTCTTTATTAAATGTGCAGCGCGGTATATAAGCGCCCTTGTTTTGCCTGAGCCGGGACCGGCCAGACCGAGAAGGGCCGAATCTTCAGCTGTTGCGAATTCAAACTGGGCAGGATTTAACGAATCCTGCAGTAATTTAATCCAATCAGGGTCCGCGGTGTAGAGCTGCTGCGCATCATGTTTATTATTGCTCACCAAAATGATCCTTTCTGTTAAGATACTGAGCGGATCATAACATATTTTATTGTCTTCAACCACTGAAACGGTTGAGTGGCAGTTTTAAAATATTAGCAGGTTACTTGCGGTTAAGCACAGAAAGAGAGTTCCAATATCAAAAAGGTCAATTCGGGCTTTTCAACTGGACATTGCTGCCCTGTTGGGATAACATTATATAAAATGATCATCATTTTTAGCTATCATAACTATAACTTTATTATAAGGTGCTGCTGCCATGGTTAAAGATGTAAAAGAAATTTTATTTGAAGTTCTCCAGGCGATCATACCCATAGTTTTTGTAATATCGTTAATTCAATTCTTTATTATCCACACCCCAATTACTCTTTTCTGGCAGTTTATTGCAGGTGCAGTAATGGTAACAGCAGGCCTGTTCCTTTTCCTGGTCGGCGTACGGGTTAGTTTATTACCGATTGGCGAGATGATCGGTTCGGAGTTTACCTCGCGAGGATCGCTCGCTTTTCTGCTGATAGCGGCCTTTATTTTCGGCTTTGTAATAACTGTTGCCGAACCGGATGTAAGAGTTTTGGCTTACCAGGTAGACATTGCTTCAAGGGGCGCAATCGACTCAAACATTTTGATTGTAGCTGTTGCAATTGGCGTGGGGTTATTCGTCTCACTGGCCATTTTTAGAATACTGCTCGGCATTCCAATTTTTTATTTGCTCAGTGCCGGGTACTTACTGGTAGTTGTGCTCTCATTTTTTACCCCGCCTGACTTTGTCGCTATTTCTTTCGATGCCGGCGGAGTGACCACGGGGCCGATGGCCGTACCCTTTATTTTGGCCCTTGGCGTCGGTGCTACATCTGTCCTCGGCGGCAAATCAACTGTTTCTGATACTTTTGGTTTAATCGGCCTTGCCTCTATAGGACCCGTAATTGGTGTTATGATCCTGGGGGTGATTTTCGGTTGAGCATATATGCTATTCTTAAGGGTTTTGATGAAGTTCTGGCAGAAGTATTAATGGCTATGAGCCCTGTTCTTGTTTTATTCCTGGTATCCATGCTTATCTTTAAACTGCCCAGGAAAATGCTGCTCAACCTGCTGCAGGGTATTCTTTTTGCTTTTGCCGGCCTGGCCCTTTTCCTACAGGGAGTGCATGTCGGTTTTCTACCCGTGGGCAATGAAATGGGGGCTATTTTAGGCGGCCTCCCTTACCGCTGGGTACTGATACCCCTCGGCTTTATACTGGGATTCGTGGCAACCCTGGCCGAACCGGCCGTGCGCATTCTTTCAAACCAGGTGGAAAAAAGTTCGAGTGGTTCGATTAAAAGCAATACAATACTGATCACCCTCTGTCTGGCGGTTGGTATTTTTATCGCTCTCGGTATGACCAGGATAGTCTACGGCATTCCTTTTTATTACATCATTATCCCGGGCTACTTGCTGGCCATAATCCTGATGGCATTTTCAAAACCCTCATTTACGTCTATCGCCTTCGATTCGGGCGGTGTAGCAACCGGGCCGATGACCGTTACCTTTATTATGGCCATGGCTGTTGGCGCTGCCGACAGGATTGAAGGACGCGATGCCGTAATAGATGGGTTCGGTCTAATTGCCCTCGTTGCACTGGCTCCAATCATTATGGTTATGCT
>PWSG01000272.1 GCA_003564055.1 Syntrophomonadaceae bacterium | reverse complement strand
GTTACAACTGTTTTTACGAGGACCGGCTTATGAGGCATGATCCCTTTTTCTAGACTTAGGCTGCAGATATATTCGACCAGCAGGGCGCCAACCTGGTTTCCGCTTAGGATAACATAGTTTCCGCTGTAGTCACGAATGGCGGTGCCTACACGGTCGCCGTCTGGATCGGTGGCCAGGACCAGGTCGGCATCAAGGTTGCGGGCTTTCTCGAGAGCCATATCAAGGGCAGCGGGATCTTCCGGGTTGGGACTGCGCACGGTGCTGAAGTTGGGGTCTGCTATGACCTGCTCTTCGACCAGGTTCAGATCAATATACCCTGCCTGGGTTAAAAGATTGGGGATACATACCGCACCGGTTCCGTGTAAGGGCGTAAAGACTATCTTTAGATTTGTTTCAGGCTCGCTTAAGGAAAGGGCACTAACCTGTTCCAGGTAGCTTTGATCTAAAGCGGGATCAATTATTTCGAGCAGACCGCGCTCACTGGCCTCAAGGCGGGTAATTGTCTTTACGTCATCGAAAATATCCACCTTAGCAATTGCTTCTATTACATCGTCTACGAGGGGGCTTACTGCCTGCCCGCCATCGGGCCCGTATATTTTATAACCGTTATACTGCGGAGGGTTATGGCTTGCAGTTATTACTATGCCCGCTGCGCAGCCAAGCTCGCGCGTGGTGTAAGAAAGCATCGGCGTTGAACGAATGTCATTAAAAAGCAGGCCCTTGATGCCGTTGGCGGCAAGGACAAGGGCTGCCGCTTCGGCAAATTCAGCAGAGTGCAGGCGGGTGTCATAGGCGATGGCAACCTTTTTTAAGCCGCCTGAATCGCCGGCTTTCGGGTCTTCAGCAAGCCTGCTGTTTAAGTAATCGGCCAGGCCCTGGGTGGCGCGGCTGATCGTATAGCAGTTGATGCGGTTTAAGCCGGGGCCGATCACTCCGCGCATGCCGCCTGTGCCAAAGACAAGTTCTCTTCCGAAATGACTCTCGATGGCCTCTAAGTTTTCCTGCATGGCCAGGAGTTCTTTTTTCACATCCGGGTCGAGGTGAGGGTTATTTAGCCAGCGGATATAGTTTTGATAGGCTGCAGGGTTTACAACCCCACCCCGCCCCTCCCCCTTTGAGGGGGAGGGTAAATCGCCTGGATCTTTTCCGGGTGGGGTAGTGCATCTATCTAAACCAGAGGAAGGAATAATTATACTTGAACTTGATTTGCTGTCTGTTCGGCCGTAATCGTCTTCGTAGCGCTCGATATCGTCTTCGCCGAGGTAATCTCCGTTTTGCACTTCAATTAGGGACATAGGTTCCGATCCTTTATTTTCCATGCGGTGGCGGGCGCCCTTGGGGATGTAGGCTCTTTCGCCTTTTGTGACTGTAAACTGCTGATCATCTACGGTAACGAAGGCTTCGCCGCTAATTACAATCCAGTTTTCGGCGCGGTGGCGGTGGCTTTGCAGGCTGAGGCGGGCGCCGGGGTTTACGTTAATGCGCTTGACCTGGTAGTTGTCTCCCAGTTCGAGGGAGGTATAGCTGCCCCAGGGGCGATAAATGGTGCGGTGTTCGCGGCCTTCAACAGCGCCCTGTTCTTTTAGCTGATCGGCTATTTGCTTCACGTCCTGGGACTGTCTGCGGTCGCAAACTAAAAGGGCATCCGGGGTGTCGACAACAACAATATCTTTAAGACCAACAGTACCGACCAGGCGTGAGTTTGATATAACCATACTGTTTTCAGTATTAACAGGAAGCACCCTTCCCTGTATGTAATTGCCCTTTTCATCTTTCGGCGATACCTGGTAGTAAGCTTCCCAGCTGCCGAGGTCGTTCCAGCTGATCGCCGTGGGAACAACACTTACGCCCTCGGCGCGTTCGAGGATGCCGTAGTCGATTGATATTTTCTCAAGGCCGCTGTAGATACTTTCAAGATTGCTAAAATTATCGTAATCAATCTGCTCTAAGGCAGCGTACATATCGGGCAGCAGTTTGCGGAATTGCTCAAGCAGAGTTCCTACCTTAAATACGAACATTCCACTGTTCCAGAGATAGCGGGAATCGCAGAGGTAGCTTTCCGCCGTTTGCAGGTCGGGCTTCTCGACAAATCTTTCCACGCGCGAGGTTGACTGATCGAGTTCTTCCCCGCAGCAAATGTAACCGTAGCCTGTTTCAGGATAAGCCGGTTTAATGCCAAAGGTAACGAGGCCGTAAGCCCTGGCGGCTGCTTCTCCCCTGCGCAGCAGTTCGGAAAACTGCTGCTTGTCGGGAATGAGGTGATCGGAGGGCAAAACTGCCATTACGGCCTCAGAACCTTCTTCCTTTTGCAGGCAGAAGGCGGCAAGGCCTATAGCCGGGGCGGTATTGCGGGCCTGCGGTTCTTCAAGGATGCGAACACCGGCAAGACCAAGCAGTTCAAGCCTGCGCCTAATCTCTCCAGCCTGATCGACATGGGTGACTATAAATATTTTATTTTCGGGAACCGTCCCCAGTACGCGATCCACTGTCGCCCCAATCAGGGAAAGCCCCTCTTCTTCTTCTCCCTGCCTGTCGGCTAATAACTGGCGGAGACCGGATGTTTGAGCCTGGCTAGATTTTTTTTCTTCGCTTTTTTCTTTGCCGGGCAGGGACAGAAATTGTTTTGGATATAGTTCGCGGCTAAGCGGCCAGAGGC
>PWSG01000281.1 GCA_003564055.1 Syntrophomonadaceae bacterium | reverse complement strand
GAACTATACTTTGCCTGGGAATATATCGGTGGCGATCCGGAACCGGGCAACGAAGGCAGTCTTTTTGATCAGCTAGAGATGGTAATTGTAAGTGAAGGCGTAGAGGTGTTTTCCGGTAACATGAGCGACTGGCAGTATGACCGCGAAAATCCTTCCATAAATGATGCTATTAATCTTACCGAAGTTCTTGAAATGGATGCCATCTTGCAGGGTGAAGAAATAACCCTTGATATCAGGGTACATCTTCCTGGCCCGGAAACCGGAAACGAATTCCAGGGGTCAACACTAACTGCCAGGCTGGTTTTCTTTACCATCTGCACCGGCGATGACCCTGACCCGGACCCCGAACCGGATCCCGAACCAGATCCGGATCCAGCACCTGATCCCGATCCCGAACCGGATCCAGACCCGGATTCCGATCCAGACCCGGACCCAGAAACCGACCCCGATCCGGGCTCGGATCCCGACCCTGATCCAGGTCCTGAACAGGAAGAAACAGCTGCAGATCCAGAGGATCCGGATGTTTCACCTGATCCAATGCCAGAACAAGACGATCCGGAAGAACCTGGAACAGTAATAGTAGATCCCGAAACGCCCCGGGTTGATCCGCCCCTCCCGCGGACTGATGGAACATCAATCGGGCTGCTTGTAGCCGGGTTACTTTTTCTAATTGCCGGAATAAGTCTAAAAAAAGGAAATCAGAACCAAAGATAACAAATAACGGGAAAGTAATGTAAAATTCAAATAAATATTTGACAAAAGACAGCAGTTAAGCTAATATAAATTTAAGAATTGCTGTAAATTAACCTGATCGAAATGGCAACCCTTCCGAAAGGATGGGGCGCAAAGCCAAAGGGTCTAAAGCTCTTTTAAGAGTCATGACAGCCTGGCAGCCGAAGCAGGTTATTTTTACAGGTATTAAATTAAGACTAATCGAACGCAATACCTGCTGCAGATTGTTTTTAAAAAAAGAAATAACTCGACCGACAAAGGCAACCCTGCCGAAAGACAGGGACGCAAAGCAAAGAGATCTAAAGCTCTTTAGAAGCCACGATAGCCTTGCTGCCGAAACGAGTATTAAAGTTTCAAACTTGTCGGTCCCTCTTAAAGGAGGGACTTTTTTATCAAAAAAAAAGGAAAATGGATTCAAAGCTTATCTATCTGTTTGGCAGTAAGCCTGATCATGCTTGGCGCTGCTGTTTACCTTCTGTCAGAAAATACGCAGTCTGTGTGTGTGGGCAGTATGGTTGAGGCTGCTTTTGTAACGGAACCACTTGATAAAGAGGAATTAAATGATTCCGTAATTGAAAGCGAGCTTTTCACAGCAGAAGATAATAGTGAAGAGCCTGGCAAAGAAAAAGTTTCTACGCTAGAAGATGATGCCCCAGATTCAAAAGCAAAAGAAAATGAAACAGCAAAAGAACCTTCTGAAGTCAAAAGCACTAAACAGGCTGACAGCAAAGATAATAATACAGCTGTTAATAGCAGCACCGCCAGCACCGCAGTAAATGATCATCAACCCGCTGATGTAAAACCTGCAGATAAAGAGAGCAAAAAGGCGCCTGCAAACTTAACTGACGATAATAAAGCAGAAAAAAATTCGGAAATAAGAACTGAAAAACAACCTTCGAAGGCAGAAGCAAAAGAAGAACAACCCGGCACGGCAAATAATGCTGCTCTAGAAGATAAGTTAGAAGATGAGAAAGATACAGAAGAAATTCAAGCAATGCCAGAGCCTGCGGCAAAATCCCAGGACAGCCCTCCTGTTAGTTATTCATGGGGCTCTGCCGGAAACTATACCTTCAGGATCGAGGTTGAGATTACCAACAGCGGTTCAGAACCCTCGCGCAGCGTTAGCGTATCAGCCCCCCTGCTTAAGAGCAGTTCACCTTATCAGACTACAACCCTAAAATCTGTCAACTATGATATAGCCTCCTCTTCCGGCCGGGCTAAAACTTTTAAGCTTGGCGATATAGCTCCCGGAGAAAGCAAAAAGATTATTGCTGATTTTGATATAAGCGTGCGCCCGGTTTCAATTAATTCAACAAACGAAACTATTGAAAATGCCCGCAGCATTTATGAACAATGCGCAAAAAGCGGTAACTGCCGCGTCCTGGCCAGAGAATTTATTAACAAGGCGCAGGAGATTGGGATCAGTGCAAGAGAAGTCGTCGGCTTTGCGCGCCCCCGGTACGGACCCATGACTGCCGGGTGCCTGCAGGGCTGCCGGCACAGTTGGGCCGAATTTTATGTTGACGATCTGGGTTGGGTTCCTGTCGACCTGACATTCCAGTATTTTGGGGAATTTCCACATGCCTCGCACGTCATCGAAGGTTACAGCGATCAGTCAATAAGTGTAGAGCATTACGGCGGAAGTTTAACTGTCAGATGGAACAACTATATAATCTAACTTTAAACTTAAGCGATAAACAAACAGTTAAGCGGCGCTTGTAAAAACACTCTCATCACAACCATAAAACCAGGATGCTTAAATTTGGCTTCTAATGAGATGCTTAGTAAAATTGCCCCCTGGAATTTCAAATCATCTAAAATGCTTATATTTAAGGCGGAAAACAATTCTCGCATGCTTTTTAAACGAGATTATTTTGCCTATTTATCATTAAAAATGCCCTTTCAACTTGAAATAATCGTAAATTT
>PWSG01000243.1 GCA_003564055.1 Syntrophomonadaceae bacterium | reverse complement strand
TCCTTAGTGATGGTTCGGAGGTCAAGACCTACAGGCCTGAAGACCACAACCTGTCAGGCCTGCTCCTGGAGAAAAATATACCCTATGAAACGGACAAGGCACGAGGCCCAAGCTGGTGGCAAAGCGCCCTGACTTACATGATCCCCTTCCTGTTAATTATCGGGATATTTTTCTTTTTCATGCAGCAATCCCAGGGCGGGGGCAACAAGGTCATGAATTTCGGCAAAAGCAAAGCCCGCCTTCAGGAAAGCGACAAGAAAAAAGTAACCTTTGAAGATGTCGCAGGTGCTGATGAAGAAAGAGCTGAACTTTCCGAGGTTGTTGATTTTCTTAAAGATCCTCGTAAATATATCGAAATAGGAGCGCGTATCCCGAAAGGAATTCTTTTGGTAGGACCTCCAGGCACGGGCAAAACCCTGCTGGCCAGGGCCGTAGCCGGAGAAGCAGGCGTACCCTTTTTTAGTATTAGCGGTTCTGATTTTGTGGAAATGTTTGTTGGCGTCGGAGCATCGAGAGTGCGCGATATGTTTGATAATGCCAAGAAGAATTCGCCCTGTATAGTTTTTATTGATGAAATCGATGCGGTCGGACGTCAACGCGGGGCCGGACTTGGCGGCGGTCATGATGAACGCGAACAAACCCTTAATCAGCTGCTGGTTGAAATGGACGGATTTGATGTTAATGAGGGAATAATTATTATTGCTGCAACAAATCGTCCTGACATACTGGACCCTGCTCTGCTAAGGCCGGGACGTTTTGATCGCGAAATATCGGTTGTATTGCCCGATGTCAATGGGCGCACAGAAATCCTTAAGGTTCATTCCAGGAATAAACGCATTTCAGAAGAAGTAGATATGAAGGTGCTTGCTCGCGGTACTCCCGGTTTTACAGGTGCCGATCTTGAAAATGTTGTTAACGAGGCGGCGCTTTTGTCAGCAAGAGCTAATAAAAAGCGGATCGGGATGAAAGAGCTGGAAGAAGCGGTAGAAAGAGTAGTGGCCGGCACTCAGAAGAAAAGCCGCGTAATCAGCCCCTTTGAAAAGAAAATTGTTGCCTACCACGAAGCAGGGCACGCCCTGGTTGGTTACCTGCTGCCCCACACTGATCCTGTGCATAAAGTATCGGTTATTCCCAGGGGACGTGCTGGTGGTTATACCCTTATGTTTCCAGAGGAAGATCGCTATTATATGACTAAGACAGAACTGCTTGACAGAATTAGCACACTTTTGGGTGGCAGGGTTGCGGAAAAACTCGTGTTAAAGGATATCAGCACGGGTGCGCAGAACGATCTCGAACGGGCGACAGCTATTGTACGCCAGATGATCATGGAATACGGTATGAGTGATACTCTCGGTCCAATTACGCTTGGCAGAAAACAGGACCAGGTGTTCCTGGGAAGAGATTTAGGAAGAGATCGGGACTATAGTGAAGAAATTGCCAAGTCTATAGATCAGGAAATACGCAAGACAATTGATGACTGTTATCAAAGGGCCCAGGACATTCTGGAAAAAGATAGTGCTAAGCTAGAGTTGATTGCCCAGGCCCTGCTTGAAAGAGAAACGCTTGACTCAGATGAAATCAAGGCGCTTGTTGAAGGAAAAGAACTTCCACCTTTGACTAAAGAAGTATCCGAAAAAGATCATGAAGAAAGCGTCGGAGAAGACCAGGATCAGGGTGATACTGATCAGGAGCATTCCGAAGAGCAGGCCGGGCTTGAAGACGAGCATCTGCAGGGAAGCGGGGAATCGAAGGAAACTAACCCCGCTGAGGAAGAGAAAATCAAAGTCTCTAAGAAAAAAGAAGATCGGCGCGCTTCTTTTTTGAGGAAGAACAAACAAAAAGAGGAACCGGGTAAGGATCATTAACTTATACTATTTATAAACAGTTATCTATGCCCGGTTATTTTATTTAAAAATAATTCTGCGTTCTGGCAAAAAAGTTTTTTATAGTTACCTACCGGCAGGTCAAGTTCAAGGATACGCCCGATGCCATTTTCAGCAGTTTCCAGGATAAAAGGGTAATCACTGCCGTAAATGATTCGGTCAGGATAAGCCAGCATCATTTCCCTTATTATATCTAATGGTGGCATGAATACCTGGTTATGAAAGACAAACGATGTATCAAGAAAAAGTCCTTCATAGCGCTCGAGTAAACTGCCGTACTCATGAAGATCATGAAGACCCAGGTGAGGAATAATAATGTTTAAGCCGGGGAAGCACTCTAAAAGGCGGGAAACGCCTTTAATTCCTAAATAATCTTTATAGGGCAAAGGAAAGCTGCTGGCATGAATAATAATCCCTTTTGAGCGTTCAACAACTGTTTCATAAAGCGGGTAGAGTTTTTTATCATCGGGTCTGCATTGTTGGACCAGGCAATGAATTTTTATGCCAGGAAAATTGTAATGATCAAGGCATTCAATTGCAATATTTTCAAGACCCTGGTCATCAGGATGGATGGCGCCAAAAGGTTCCAGTTCAGGATATTTAAGGCAAAAATTTGCCAGCCAGCTGTTTAATTTTCGTGAAAGCCCGGGCTTGTGTGTATATGCCAGGGTGAAAGCTTTTTCAATTCCCTGTTCAAATAAGCTTTCTACTAATAATTCCGGATTTGTTGGAAATCGCCTGGGCCATTGATAACGGTGATTAAAGTAATTAAAAAC
>PWSG01000088.1 GCA_003564055.1 Syntrophomonadaceae bacterium | reverse complement strand
TGTATATTCTGACCAGCGTAAAATCACAATTAATGGGGAAGATGTGACACTTACCGGCAAAGAATTCGAATTATTCTCCTACCTGGCAGCTTCACCTAACAGACCTTTTAGCAGGCAGCAGCTTTTAGAAAGCATCTGGGGATTTGATTATGAAGGTGAAGATAGGGCTGTTGACGATACTGTAAAACGAATCCGTAAAAAAATAAGAGAGAAAGGAGCCCTTCCCGAACTGGCAACAGTATGGGGCTATGGGTACAGGCTAGATGTTTAAAAGGATCTTTTCAGGTTACCTGGCAGTCCTGTTGATTTCATTTATTGTATTAGCGCTAGCCTTCAGCTTTACGGTTAGACAGTACCTTATTAACGACACGGTTCAAAGCCTGCACCGTGTAGCTGAAACCTTATCTGCCTCGGCTTTTCAACCTGGAATTCACGGCGGCGGCAATTTACGTGGCGCATTTTTTAAGCTGGCCAATCGTATTGCTTATGCTGACTATGTTGTCTTAAGACAGGACGGAATTATAATTGACAGCAGCGATTTTCAAGCATATCCACATGGGATTAAAAATATTAATGAAGCTTTTTTGGAATTAGCCTTTGGGGAAGAATCAGGAGAAAGCATGGTCGAGCGAGATCTGGTTGCCGTTAAATATCCGGTTTCGCTTGGAGGAAGCGGAAAGCAAGCTAATGGTGTCTTAATTCTTTATACTCAGCTTGATCTGCTTACCCAGCTAAACTTAAGCATCCTCAGCATTTTAGCCCTCGCCCTGGGGGCGGGCACCCTGGTATCCCTGTTTGCCGGTCTGCTGGTTACAAGGGTCGTTGTAAAGCCACTCCAGCAGTTCAAAAACAGGGCTTCCGAACTGGCCAGGCGCCGCTTCTCAGGAAAGCTAATAATTAACACAGGTGATGAACTTGAAGAGTTAGCCGATGCCTTCAATGAAATGTCGGGCCAGCTGGCCGAATATGACCGTTCCCAGAAAGAGTTCTTTAGGAATGCATCACACGAACTTAAAACACCGCTGATGTCAGTTCAGGGTTATGCCGAAGCGATTAAAGATGGTATTATTCCTGATAAAGAAAAAGAACAGAGCCTGCAGTTGATCATCCGGGAATCAAAGCGTATGAAAGCGCTGGTAGAAGAGTTCGTTTACCTGTCAAAAATGGAAACTCTCAAAGAAAATTACACTTTTAAACGAATGAACCTGGCCGATACTGTCCTGGAAGCTGTTCACTCTGTGCACAGCCTGGCCCTGGAAAAAGGGATTGCCATAGATACTGAAGTTGCAAAAAACGGGATTACAGTTAATGGTGATCCGGAAAAAATCCACCGTCTGCTGCTAAATATTTTAAGCAATGCCGTTCGTTGCGCTCATACCTTTGTCAGGTTAGAATTACATAAAAACGCAAAAATTATAATATCAGATGACGGAATCGGTTTTAAAGAGGAAGAAACTGAAATTGTTTTCGAACCTTTTTACAAGGGTGAAAACGGGGGAAGCGGACTGGGTCTGGCTATTTCCCGGGCAATAGTTGAAAACCATGGCGGCACAATCAATGCCGGTAACAACCCTTCAGGAGGAGCCTGTATAACGATAAACCTACCCGTTGATAATCTTGTCAAATAATTAAGCTGCAAAAACCCCGGCATCAAAAATGTTTACACCCTGAGAACGACAAGGGCATGTATTAATAGCATACAGTTTTTATCCAAATCGTCTTTTATCCCTTATGCTTCAGGCGGTTTTTCTGCTATCTGATAGAGATCTTTTCGCCGATCTTTTAGCTGGGTCACGGTCCCGGTAGTGCGATGGCGGCGGATAATTTCAAGATCCACCTCACCTATAACGATGGTTTCAATGTTGGCGCTGCATTCACCAACTATACCGTCGCGGGCGAATGTATAATCAGATGGTGAAAATATTCCCGACTGGGCATACATGGTATCACTACGGGGCACATGTGTAAGGTTACCGACGGTGCCTGATATAACAGTGTAAATTTCGTTTTCTACAGCGCGGGCCTGGGCGCAGTAGCGCACGCGCAGGTAACCCTGACGGTCATCAGTACAGAACGGGGTAAAAATAATTCTTGCACCGCGATCGGCGGCTATACGAGAAAGCTCAGGAAACTGAATATCGTAACAGATCAAAATAGCAATTTTGCCACAGTCGGTTTCAAATATTTCCAGCTCATCCCCAGGCTGGACGGCCCACCAGGTTTTTTCGTCGGGAGTTATATGCAGTTTATACTGCCGTCCGATGGTGCCGTCACGACGAAACAGATAGCTGACATTATAGAGCAGTTCGTCTTCTTCGACAAAGTGCGAACCACCGATAATATTTACATTGTATTTAACCGCTAACATGCTGAAAAGCTTAATGTACTCTTCTGTGTATTCTGCCAGTCGACGCACCTGCAGGCTTGGAACGCTTTCACCAAGAAAAGAGAGCAGCTGAAAGGTAAGCGTTTCAGGAAATAGAACAAAATCGGAATTATCGATAGCAGCAACATCAACGAAATACTCGCATTGGCTGGCAAAATCTTCGAAAGTATCGATCCTCTTGAGCATATACTGCACAGCACAAATCCGCACGGGAAAAGCACGCAGGTAGAGCCGCTTCGAACGGGGCAGGTAATCAACATTACTCCATTCAAGAAGCA
>PWSG01000207.1 GCA_003564055.1 Syntrophomonadaceae bacterium | reverse complement strand
TCTCGGTGCATTTTTTGCCGATTGTTTTGTTCTTATCAAGGTTAAGCATATCCAGTGCTTTTCTATTTACATCTACCACCCTGCTGTTGATATCGGCAACTATAATACCGCTGTTTATTCTTTCTACCAGCAGGTCACGGGCGATTGGAGAGAGATCAAGCAGTTTGTGTTGAAATATTCCAAGGCTGATAAATATAGCGGCAAAGCCAAAAAGAGCAGGGGTTAATTCAAAACGGGCTATTGGTGAAAGACCAAGAATATGAACCAGGTTAGAAAAAGCAATCAGGCTTAGACTGATTAATAGGATCAGGGCTTGCTGTCGATAGACAGATTCTTTTCGGATCGATGTTATTATTAAAAGAGCAATTGAAGTGATACCCATGGAGTGAACAAAAAGCATGTAAAGCGGGAAGATCATCCCAAAATCCTTGTCTATAACATAGGGAATGGCAGATGTGTCAAGCGAAATATTTGTACGCATCAGGCCGAAATACTGATCGGTGAAGATCAGAAAAAAGAATACAAAATAGATTGAAAGAATTATTGCGATGTTTTTCCTTGTTATGAAGCGATCCTGCCCGGTGTAGCGTAAAACCAGGAGGAAAAAGGCGAAAGGTGATAAACCCGCCCCGATATAGAGCATATTAGCCCAGAAAAGCTTTACCGGCAGGGTAAGAGCCATTAACTCAAAAGCCTGGCAGAATACCCACCAGGCAGAGGCAAGCATGGCAAAAACAAACTCAATGGCCCCCAGGTTATGCCTTTTATAAACACCGTAGGCGGCAATTGCAATAAGGGTTATAAAAGATATTATTGAAAAAGCTATGTAAGGAAAAAACTGGTACATGTTTTCTCTCCATCAGCCAATTATAATAATTAAAATTCCACGTCAAATCATAAATTCCCTTTTTTGAGCATTTTTATACCGTTTTCATCATTAACTCACTTTTTTTAACTCATGACAGAAAACGGATAAATAAAAAGGGCTTATGGAAATGTCAACCATTCCCAAAAGCCCTTTGTGTGCTGGTGCGAGCGAGAGGATTTGAACCTCCACACCCTTACGGGCACTAGGTCCTGAACCTAGCGCGTCTGCCGTTCCGCCACGCTCGCTTTAATTGATTACCGCATTATCAATTATATACACTCTCAGCCAAGTAATCAATAGCATTTTTATTTTTTACTCTTCTTCAGTTTCCTCATTTTTGCTCGCTTTGCGAGCCATTTCAACGGGATCAGGCAGCAGCTGTCTCAATTCAACCGGTAGAGGGAAAGCAATTAAATTGCCCTGCTGACTGGCAATTTCAGGAAGAGTTCTTAACAAACGAACAAAGAAACTGCCTTCCTGCGCACTCAGTGTTTTAGCTGCAGCAGCAATTCTTCCGGCAGCTTCTTTTTCACCTTCAGCCTGGACAATAACTGCCCGTCTTTCCCTTTCAGCAGTAGCCTGCCTGGATATTGCTTTCTGCAGAGCTTCTGGAATAACAACATCCTTAATTTCAACCGCTGTTACTTTAATGCCCCATACATCGGTTGCTTCATCTAAGATACCCTGAATCTGTTGATTGAGTTTATCTCTTTCGGAGAGAAGTTCATCCAGTTCCGCCTGGCCGGCTACACTGCGCAGTGTAGTCTGGGCCAGCTGGGCGGTGGCCATGCGGAAATCTTCAACATTGTTAACAGCCCGGTTGGGTTCGACTACCCTGTAGTAGACAACAGCGTTGACACTGGTTGTGACGTTATCACGGGTGATCACTTCCTGGCTTGGCACATCAAGCGTTATAATGCGCAGTGATATCCTGAAAATACGATCTACAACAGGAATTACAAGCACAAAACCAGGGCCTTTTTCACCAATTAAACGACCCAGCCGAAACACAACAAGCCTCTGGAATTCGGGAACAATTTTGATCGCCGAAGTGAGAAACACGATAATAATTACTACAAGTGGCAAATACAGACCACCTTCTGCAAGTAATTCAAACATTTTTTAACCTCCTATTCATGATTGGGTATAGGTATTGCTTATGTAAAAACTATTTTTTCATCAAGCTTAGGTTCTATCTTTAGTTTATTTTTCCGTTTCGCTTTCATTCTCCAAAAGTTTTACATACAACATCAGGGTTTCGGCACGCACCACTTCCACTTCTCTTTGGGCGGGAATTGTAGTTCCATCTTCACTTTTTGCTCTCCACAGTTCACCCCTGGCTTTAATCATACCCTCAGGGTTCAGCTCTTTTACGGTCACTCCTTTATCGGGAGGATTAAAATAAGCGCTTCCACCTGTCCATGTTTTTCTGCTGTGGAAACCTCTCTGGGCAATAACAATAGTGATTATTAGCAGCCCGAGTACGGTACCAACTACTGTTACCAGGAAGGTGCCATACCAATCCCTGGCCATCAGGGGTTCTGTAGGCAGCATTACGGCACCTACCACAAGCGAAGCCGCTCCCCCTATGCCAAGAATTCCGAAGCCGGAAGTTAATATCTCTGCGGCAATTAAGCCAAACCCAAGCAGCAGCAGAACTACCCCTGTCGTATTAACATCAAATAATCCTATTCCGTAAATACCTAAAACTAAAAGTATGGCCCCTCCTACTTCCGGAACTATTGTACCCGGGGCATTAAAGCCTAAATACAGACCCATTAAACCGGCCATTAAAAC
>PWSG01000320.1 GCA_003564055.1 Syntrophomonadaceae bacterium | reverse complement strand
CTATCACTCAGGCATAAAAGCCCCCCGCCCGCAACCGGGCCGCCCTTGGTGCGGCGGCGACCAGTCGGATGGCACCGCTCCACTTGAACTGATACCGCTCGGAATTGGCTAGGGCCAGGGCGATGACGCAGTCGTCGTGGTAGCCGCTGGGGGCGTTGTAGGTGATGTTGCCGCTGGGGGTGATCTGTATTCGTACCGCTTGAGCTCGTCGGTGAGGACTTCCCACGCCGCGGGCCCATCGACTCCGCTCAGGGCAGGCCATCCGATCTGGCAGATCCAAGAAATTCTTGATGAAGAAGAACGGAATACCTAAATCCGGGGACTGACCTCTATTCCCTTCAGACTGTCTCGATATACCGCGCAAGGAGTTCGTGGACGCCATCCGCCTATTGAAGCGTACTGTTCGGCTCGGCTCGGGCGAACAGGCGTTGCTGACCTTCGACGGGGATCTTCTCTACATAGACGTAACAGGCGCCTCAGTATCCATGGAGGACCTCAATCTCGCGCTGGAGAACGCGCGCAAACGCAGATTGGGCAAGGGGAGCGATTGAGGGGAAACGACCAGCATCGGCGATAGCGCGGAGGGGAGACGATGATCGCCGCTCGTTTGAACTCCATGAAAAGCATCCTCGGTATGGCCAGCGAGCGTCAACCCTTAAACCGTTGTTTGACGAAAGGCTGAATCTGGCTTGGCGTCAATTCCGTCGTCGCAGGCCCCATCCTCACGTAAAACCGCTCCGTATTGCCGTCTTTCACGTAAATCGGCTCAGAGGATTCCTGGCACTGCACCACCATCACCCGGCACTCGTCGTGGTCATCGAAATGCATATGCATATTCACCAGCGCTCCCGGTCCCATGCGATCCTTGACAATATTGATCAGGTGCAGACTCATCTTGTCTTCGTTCGGAAAGGCATCCGCTTCCACGCCCACCGGATCGCCATCATCGGCGACGCCGATAACCAACGTGCCGCCCTTGCTGTTCAGGAAGCCGGCCAACGTTTTGAGTACAGCCAACTCCATCTTCGGGTCTTTATTTCCGGTATGCAGGTTCATGCGCAGTGTGGACTTGAACTCCACATGCTCGGATTCGCCGCTCATCACCGTTTCCGCAAGGTCAAAGATGGACTCCGGCGCCACCTCGGTGGGCGCTTCCGCCTTCAGGGTGGCGTATCCTTCCGCGATCACCAGTGCGATCAAATCGCGCCGTTTTTCAAGGAATTCCTTGTACTCCAAATGCTCCCAGTTTTCCGGCAGCGCGTGCCAGTGATACATCTGATTCAACTCGTCCGCCGAGAACCGCTTCTTCATTTCTGGCATGTATTCGACTGGCGACCGATCCGAAATCCTGATGTTGTCGCCCCATTCCACCAGCGCGTAGTTCGCAATCTGGTTCGTATCCCGCGTGGACTTCAGGCCCTGCTTAGCGAGATACGCTTTCGGGAACAGATGATGCCGCTCCACCATGGATTTCGCTGCGCTGATCGAGGGATCCAGCAAGTCGGCAATTTTCACATTGGAAAACAACGCCTTCGCATCCAACAACACCTGCGCTGCGTGATACGCAAAAAGGGACGGACTGCGCGGGGATGACGTCGCCAAATCGTTCGGCAAGGTCGTGTTCCAGTAATCATTCGTCAGTGTCAGTTCACATATCCGGTTCAGCGCACCCAAAAACTCGTCCGCGCTCTTGACATCGCGCAGTCGCGCCATATCAAACCCCATGGCGGTCTCGGGCGATCCGGTAAATCGACCGGTGACCGCTGACATGAAAAACCAGCGTGCAATGCCTTTGCGCAAGTCGAACTCCGGCACGTTGTATTCCGTGCGACCGATCAGATACAGGATATACGAAAAGATGAGGTTGTTCTTGGAGCTGATCATCTTGCCGCTGCGGAATCCGGCCATGCGCATGCAGTTCATGAAATCGTGCCAGTACTGCAGGTTCAGCACCTTGGCCTGCGCCTCTTTCAGAAGATCAAACTGCTGCACGCGCCGCTCATCGCTGAACTCACCCGTTTCCAAGTCCTTGCCGCGTAAAATGGAATAGACGTACTGCAGGCGGGCGCGCTTGAAGGCTACACCCACCCCGACGCGCAACAACTGATCCGGTGACGGATCGATGAAATGGTTGAACGGCGACGTGCCCGTCTTGGAGGGTTTACGCGCATCGCGACAGAACCGTTCCAACTCCTTGCGACCCTCGTCCCAGAACACCGACATCAGAGTCAGAATGAAGTCCGCCTGATTCAGCGGCGTGCCTTTACTGTTAATCCGCACAAAGACTTCCGATACGGCTTCCTCATCTATGTTCGAGGCTAACTCCAGCGCCGTAAAGGGATAACTCAAGAGCCCTTGCAGCCTCATGATCGCGCTCTTCAGCGCCTTGCTCTCGTCAGTGCCGATCTCACGTACCAACTTCACCCCTTCCAGATACCCATCCACCACTTCAAATATATCCGTGCTACTGTCCCACAGAGTTGAAATATCCGGGATGAACGTCTTATCCCGATCAATCGCCGCATCCGCCACTTCAAACCGGTGTTCCAAGGGATTGAAAGCAATTCGTATATGTTCCTCCGCGATATTATCCCGAACCACCGGGACATTACGGGTCACCGCATACAACGCCGTTAACCGCTGTTGCCCGTCCACGATAACCAGGCT
>PWSG01000333.1 GCA_003564055.1 Syntrophomonadaceae bacterium | reverse complement strand
CAGGAAACCCGATTGGCCCTGAAGATCTTGCCCCTGTTTTTCCGATGAACCTTATTGAACAGGAAGTCAGTACCGAGCGCTGGATTGACATCCCGGAACCCGTAATGGAGAAGCTTCTGCTCTGGAGACCGACTCCGGTGGTCA
This sequence comes from Syntrophomonadaceae bacterium, assembly GCA_003564055.1. Lineage (GTDB taxonomy): Bacteria > Bacillota > Dethiobacteria > DTU022 > DTU022 > T3SED10-7. The sequence continues at coordinate 2,535 of PWSG01000333.1, read as the reverse complement.
GGGCTCACAACCTTGAAGCGCACCTGAAGACCCCCGCTAAAATTTATTACAAAAACGAATCGGTAAGCCCAGCCGGGAGCCACAAGCCGAATACGGCTATTGCCCAGGTACATTACAACAAAGAATTTGGCATTAAAAGAATGACTACCGAAACTGGGGCCGGACAGTGGGGCAGCGCGCTCAGCTTTGCCTGCTCACTTTTTAAAATGCCTTTAAAGGTTTACATGGTCCGAATCAGTTTCGACCAGAAACCTTATCGCAAGCTGTTGATGAACTCCTGGGGTGCGGAATGTGTGCCCAGCCCCAGCCCGGATACAAACTTCGGCCGCAAAGTTCTGGAGGACACGCCTGACACCTCGGGCAGCCTCGGCATAGCGATTAGCGAGGCTATCGAAGATGCCGTTACATCAGAAATAAATACAAGGTACTCACTGGGCAGCGTTTTGAACCATGTTATGCTTCACCAGACTATTATCGGCCAGGAAGCCCAGAAGCAGATGAAAATGTTCGGTGATGAACCGGACATAGTGATCGGCTGTGTGGGAGGCGGCAGTAACTTTGCCGGCCTGGCTTTCCCCTATGTGAGGGATAAGATTCACGGAAAAGAAATAACCGTTTTAGCAGTAGAACCGACAGCCTGCCCCACTATGACCCGGGCACCTTTCCTCTATGACTTCGGAGACACTGCCGCTACTACACCGCTTTTACCGATGCATACCCTGGGGCATAATTTTATCCCCGCCCCGCTGCATGCCGGCGGGTTGAGGTACCATGGCCTGGCCCCGCTGGTCAGTCAGCTGATCATGGATGATCTTATCGAACCCAGGTCTTACAACCAGCTTGACACATACGAAGCAGGAGTTACTTTTGCCCGCACCGAGGGCATTGTTTGCGCCCCTGAAACTAACCATGCTATCGCTGCTGTAATTGAAGAGGCCAATAAAGCTAAGGAAGAAGGGCGCGAAAAGACCATTCTCTTCAACCTGAGCGGCCACGGCTTACTGGATCTCAGTGGGTACGATGCCTACATGAGCGGCAAACTCACCGATTACAGCCTGCCGCAGGAAGATATCGATAAGAACCTGGAAGCCCTGGCATCTTATCCAAAACCGAAATAAAGGGAACATGATATTTGCCTTGATCGTAAATTGAATATTTTAAACTGACCCGGCATAGCCGCCTTGAGAGCCAAGCCGGGTCAGTTATTTACGCTGTCCATGATCTTTAAATCCTTGGAATTAGTTTTTTCTATTGTTAATTATATGCAGGCTTGCTATAGTTAAAATACCTGATTGGTTACTCTGTCGAACTGGAGGGATTATATTTGAAAATATTAGTCAGTGATGCTATTTCTACGAAAGGCCTTGAATTACTGCGGGAGCATGCCGAAGTTGACTACAAACCGGAAATTAAACCGGATGAACTTGTAGCGGAGATAGGTGCCTATGATGGTCTTGTTGTTCGCAGCCGGTCAAAGGTTAATGCTGAAGTGATCGAGGCTGGTGCAAATTTAAAGGTGATCGGACGGGCCGGGGTTGGGGTGGACAATATTGATCTCGACAAGGCCACGGAAAAAGGAATTGTCGTCCTCAATGCGCCCCATGGTAACACAATATCGGCGGCGGAACTCACGATAGCCCTGATGACTTCACTGGCCCGGAATATACCGGCTGCAAATCACTCTATCAAAAGTGGCGAGTGGAAACGTTCCGAGTATACCGGGGTTGAACTCAACACTAAAGTACTGGGCGTAATCGGTGTCGGAAGGATCGGCAGTGAAGTGGCCCGCAGGGCCAGGGCCATGGGTATGACAACAATCGGTTATGATCCTTACATACCGGCTGAAAAAGCAGAAAAAATTGGCATTAAGATGGTTGCTTTTGAAGATTTGCTTAAAGAGTCCGATTTTATTACTTTGCATCTGCCTCTTAACCCTCAGACCCATTACCTGATCGGTGAAAAGGAACTGACCATGCTCAAACCCGATGCACGGATAGTGAACTGTGCCCGTGGCGGCCTGATTGATGAAGACGCCCTTTGCGCTGCCCTGCAGGAAGGCCGGGTTGCCGGTGCTGCCCTTGATGTTTTTGAGCAGGAACCACCAGGCAGCTGCAGGCTCCTGGAGCTGGATAATTTTATTGCCACTCCCCACCTGGGAGCCTCTACCCGTGAAGCCCAGACAAATGTTGCCCTGCAGGTCTCAGAACAGGTTATCAAGTCTCTGAAAGGAGAGCCAATCGTTTCAGCGGTTAATATGCCGGCATTATCATCGGAGACCAGGGCTGCGCTGGAGCCATATTTCCCGCTGATGCAGGTGCTCGGCAGTTTCTACCTCCAGGTTTTCGGCGGCTCGGTCGATGAAATTGAACTTACCTACTTCGGCAACATCACATCCCAGCCGCTTGAATTTCTGACCACTTCCTGCCTGATTGGGTTTTTACGTCATGTCGTCGGTGATGGAGTCAACTGGGTCAATGCCCCCTATATTGCCAAAGAGAGGGGAATTGCTATCCGGGAAACATCTACCACAGAAAT
>PWSG01000202.1 GCA_003564055.1 Syntrophomonadaceae bacterium | reverse complement strand
CATGCAGGTGTGATCAAATGGTTAAAAAAGAAACTGTTATTCGCAAACTAACCAAGCTTAAAAGTTATCTTCGAGAGCTAAGCACTTATAAGAACATCTCCCGGGAAGAGTACGCCGGGGCCTTTCAGAATCAGCGAACCGTAGAAAGGTTTTAAATAAGGGACCAGCCATCTTTTACCGTCGGCCCATTTAAGAGGTGGTAAACGAACACATAAGGACGGCTTCTCTTGTGTTTTGTTTCTCTATAATTCTGCCAACTAACTTTACCTTTTTCATTATCTTGTCCACCTGGTAATTTGTCTCCAGCTCCATCCAGAATCCACTTCCTCATAAACACAACTGACACACACTTAGTTATAACTTGCTTATTTGCTGGATAAAGTACTTTCGTAGCCGGTGCTATATCAGAAATTAGAGGAAAATCTTGAAAGTTATTGTTGACGTAGTCGATTCCTGTTGCTATAATATATCAAATTCCCATAGGAAATGAGGGTTATATTTTGAAACTAACCACCAAATTTCGTTACGGCACCAGAGCCATGCTTGACCTAGCAATCCATTCTTACGATAAACCGGTCAGTATAAAGGAAATTGCCGGACGGCAGGATATTCCACCGAAATACCTGGAAACACTGTTTTCGATTCTGCAAACTTCAGGCATGGTTCGCTCAGCCAGAGGAGCTCAGGGCGGTTACCAGCTGGCTGTAGACCCTTCAGATATTACTTTAAAAAGAATTTTCGAATTGTTCGAGGACACGGGATGGCTGGTTGAATGTACAGCCGATCCTTTATATTGTAATAGGTCGGAAGATTGTGTAACACGGGAAATCTGGTCCGAACTCTACGATCGATGTACAAACTATCTTGACTCACTAAGTCTAAAAGATTTAATGAGTCGTGTTGCTGAAAAAACGTCTGCGGCAAATGTTTATTACATCTAATGAAGGAGTGATACAGAATGGCAAAGATTTACGATAATATTACTGAAACTATTGGAAACACCCCGCTTGTAAGGTTAAACAAAATTACCGAGGGTTTGGATGCGACGATTGCAGTCAAACTTGAATCTCATAACCCCTTAGGAAGCGTAAAAGACCGGATCGCCCTCAGCATGATAAACGAAGCTGAAAAGGCAGGTAAGATCAATCCTGATACTATAATTGTTGAACCAACCAGCGGTAATACCGGGATTGGCCTGGCGTTTATCTGCGCAGCCAGGGGTTATCGCCTGATTCTTACTATGCCGGAAACGATGTCAATGGAGCGCCGACAGCTGCTGAAAGCGTTCGGAGCAGAGCTGATCCTTACACCGGGAGCGGAAGGCATGCCGGGAGCGGTAAATAAGGCTGAAGAATTAGTCGCCCGGGGAGAAAACTATTTTATGCCCCAACAGTTCAACAACCCGGCCAATCCAGCAATACACCGTGAAACAACTGCCCATGAAATCTGGGAAGATACCGGAGGCAAGGTAGATATTTTGGTAGCAGGAGTAGGGACCGGAGGGACCATCACCGGTGTAAGCCAGGCCATTCAAGAAAAAAACCCTGCATTCAAAGCAATTGCCGTCGAGCCGGCCCGGTCGCCTGTCCTTTCAGGCGGAGAGAGAGGCCCCCATAAGATCCAGGGTATCGGCGCAGGATTTATTCCAGCGGTGCTCGATCTGTCAATGGTTGACGAAACCATCCAGGTCGATGATGATGACGCCACCGCTACAACCCGCCGCCTGGCCAGGGAGGAAGGCATATTTGTCGGGATTTCCTCCGGTGCTGCTGTTTATGCAGCCCTGCAGGTGGCCTCCAGGCCGGAAAACCGAGGAAAACTTATCGTAACAATATTGGCCAGCACCGGGGAGAGATATCTTAGCAGTGGATTATTTGACATGGAGGATTAATTACTTCCGAGATGATGAAAGAAATCTGTTTTGACAACGCTGCAACAACCAGGTTGCGTCCTGAGGTTGCAGAAATTTTCAACCAGTAACGGGTCCCCAACATATCAAATATTTGTTTTGAAAATATTGAAGGAGAAGCCATGCTACTGGCCCTGGATACAAAAGGGATCATGGTATCTACCGCCTCGGCCTGCAGCGCCGGTTCTTCGGAGCCGTCACACGTGTTAAAAGCGATCGGCGTCGATCCTTTCTTAGCCCGGGGAAGTATCAGATTTTCTCTTGGACATTTTAATAATGCTGATGAAGTGGATTTTGTGATCACTGCAGTAGAAGAAGTGTCAGCAAAACTGCGTGAATACTCGCCGATAAAGAGAGTATAACTTATACGGAGAGGTGAAAAAGAACACGTTAAACACTAAGGCCAAAACACGATATGCAAAACAAATCCTTTTCCGTCCGATCGGCCATAGAGGTCAGAGAGCACTTGCCGCCAGTAAAGTTACGATAATTGGCCTCGGCGCACTTGGCACGGTCAGCAGCAACCAGTTGTGCCGGGCCGGAATAGGGCATTTAAAACTGGTTGACCGCGATTACGTTGAATACAGCAACCTCCAGCGACAAATCTTCTTTGATGAAAAAGATGCTCTGGAGTTCATACCAAAAGCCATATCAGCAGCAGCTAAACTTTCTTTCGCTAACTCTGAGATTGAAATTGAGTCTCTGGTAGACGATATATCCCCGCGGAGCATCGAGAATATTATAGCAGGAAACAGCCTCGTCGTTGATGCCACTG
>PWSG01000250.1 GCA_003564055.1 Syntrophomonadaceae bacterium | reverse complement strand
GCGGTTTTCCGGTCATCCGGCCAGGCCATACTGATTCTGCTGAACCTGCCCCTTGCCCTTGTTGGCGGCCTGTTTGTGGTTCGCTTTGGCAACGGCGTACTCAGTATTGCGGGCCTCATCGGGTTCATCACCCTGTTTGGAATCGCTGTGAGAAACGGAATCATCCTCATTGACCAGTACAACGAACTCATCAAAGAAAAAAGCATGGGGATTCGCGATGCCGTGATCAACGGCTCAGTCAATCGTCTTCAGCCCATTATGATGACGGTCATCACCACCGCGCTTGCCCTGCTGCCGCTGGTGATTACGGGAAATCAGCCCGGAAATGAAATACAGGGGCCGATGGCATCCGTAATTCTGGGCGGCCTGGTTACCGCAACCCTTTTGAACATGATTGTCGTGCCGCTGTTGTTTGATTGGTATTTTAGTGAGGGGAGCAAAAAATGATAAGTTTTCATAATTCTTTGATATTCTCCACTGCAATAATGATCTCACTTTTCAAATTTCCCACTCTTGATTCAAGTTTTTCAAGGTAATCTTCTCCAAACCTTAGCCTGATTTCCTTAAGGGCGTTTTTTAGTTCTGACACCGCTATCTCTTTGTTTTTTTCGAAATCGACATTGGCAAGTTTTCTGAGTGTAAACTTTGGAAGTGAACGGTAATCGGTTAAATCCTTGATAAGTGTTCTGATAAAAGGTACTTCATCTATAAAATCATTTTTAAACGCATGTAATGCAGCTTTAAGAACATTCAATGCTCTTACTTCAAATGAAATTTCTGAGTGAGAAAAAGAGTAGTCCATTTTGTGCTGTTTCACAGAATCATAGCACTTCCAAAAATGATTACTCAATTTCAGAGAAGGCTCATCTACACCACATTCAATATGTTGTAATGAATCAATAATTGAATATACCGTATCTGGAATAGGCTTCTCTTCAGTTGTGTCATTGATCTTACTGATGAATAAGCTCAACCTCTTTTTACGAAATACCAACAGTTCGTTTTTATTGAATTTCTTTGCTGATTTTATTCTATATGGCAGTTGCCCGACCCTTTCGAAAATTTCTTTATGACCATCTTTTAATGCATCATACTTCATTCTGATTTGAGTAATGGGTGCCATCTCATCTGATTCATCAGGATTTCGATTTACCCGGCTGAATAACTCTGACGGTGAAGGCTCCTCATCTGCATCAAAGATTTTCACATCTTCCCCAAGTGTATTGTGAATGAGATACATCTTATTAGCTGCAATCTCTCTACTTTTAACAACAGTTGCCCCTTGTTCAGTAGGGAAAAAGTTATAGATGTGCAGGCGGTCAAATACTTTTTTTCCGATACGATTTATTCTACCTACCCTCTGAATAACCCGGGTTGGATTCCAGGGGATATCATAATTAATGATCGCACCTGCCCTGTTCAGATTTTGCCCTTCTGAAAGAACATCACTTGTCAACAAAATTGAATAATCATCTTTCTGCTTGTGTTTACTCCTGCTGGCATCAAAGTTATCTAAAAGGTCGTCGGCTTTTTGTTTTCCTAATTTGCCATCAACAATTAGCACTTCATCTTTAAATTCTTGTTCAAAGAATGTTTTGAGATGTTTTACGGTATCTACATACTCAGTAAATAAAATAACCTTGCGTTGTGGCTCTCCTTTTGAAGGTTTTTTATTGATTATTCTTTTGATCGCTTCAATAACCCGATAAGCTTTTGGATCATTAGTCGCTAAATCCAACTCTTCAATTCTATCTTTTACTTCCTCCAAAAGCCGGATATCTGATTCTATATCTTCTGAGAACTCTTCTTTAAATTCAAAGTCCTCTACATCGTAAATTTTATTGTGGCGGGGACTTCTGCCTTCCTCTAAAGACTCTGCAAATTCATGCAGAGCTATTTCGATTTCCTCTTCAGAGGAATTATAGATTTTCTCAATTAAATCACGATCTAAAATATACTTTCCGGTCTTCTGAATAAATTTCAGGACAATTTTATGTACTCTTAAAAAGTTTGAAATACTTTGCTGAAATGAACCAAATGAGCTCTCGAAACGCTTAACTAACAATCTCCTCATAAACTCATACAAGTTGCGCTGCTGTTGAAAAGAGCGATTGCCTTCTTCATCTAAATCTTCCTCATCAAACTTGTTCTCGTACATAAAGGGCTGGTAAATGGCGCCCTTGAATCTTGCGCCATCACCGAAATAGATCTCCTGAATCTGATCATAAAAAGCGGACTGTTCTTTTGATAACTCAAAAAACAATTCGGTGGGATTCTCGGTAGTCGATAATTCTGTGACTTCTTTTTTGTATACCGGGTCATTCTTTAAGTCTAAACGATTTCTTCTTATCAGAATGGGCTCCAGAACATTACGAATTTCTGCCGCTAACTCTCTTGACCGCCCTCTCACTCGTTCTAAATCTATGGGTAATGTCCCAAAAATTTGCTCGTAATATTTTTCCGCCTTTTCTCTTTTGTCAGGATCATCCGAATTGTAGTTTTTAGTGATGTATGACAGTCGCCTGAAAATGGATTCGTAATGAGAGAAACGCCCTTCCAAATTATCTTCCAAAGTAATACCGGATTTCCCGGGCACTATAAATAATTTCAGCAACGAAAATATATCTGCCGGACTATTATTAAATGGTGTTGCTGTCAGTAGCAGTACTATCCTTCCCTGGCAAATCGTACTTAGATACTCATAGTCTTGGTTATCCTG
>PWSG01000089.1 GCA_003564055.1 Syntrophomonadaceae bacterium | reverse complement strand
TTATTCATCTGGTTGCTGTAATTCTTGCCGCGGGAGCGCTTTTATTGCACCTTACCGGCAAGAAAAAAGAACAAAAAGCACAACCTGCCACAATTGAATCTGGAAAACATTAAAATCCGGATTGTTTATTAAATCAGATTGGCACTAAAACTCTGCCTGTCCGGAAGCTGAGCGATAAAAACTTCAGAAAGAGAGGACCTTATGAAAATTGCAAAAGCTGTAGCCTGGTTAGGATTTTTTGCCATGTCCGCTGTCCTTTTAAACGGTTTTATTAATGGAGACTTTAGCCAGGACGGTGCCGAATTACTGGCCAACCCGTGGGGTGTTGTATCTATAGTTGATCTTTATGTCGGGTTTGCCCTGTTTTCTATATGGATTGCCTTTCGTGAAACAAATCTTATCATGGCAATTATATGGATCACATTGATGATGATCTTCGGATTCTTGACCGGCAGCATTTATGTCTTGTTTGCCCTTTACAGCAGCAAAGGAGACTGGCTGACTGTTCTGCTGGGAGGCCGCAAAGATACTGTTTTGCTTCAATATAAGTAAGTAACCAAAAAAGCAAAAGGATTGTTGTCTTTGCATGATGACACCATAATTGAAATTTTGCAAAAAAAGGTTTTTCCGACCCTGGGCTGTACTGATCCTGTCGTAGTGGCTTACTGCGCCTCCCTGGCAAGGAATGCCATAAAGGGCCGAATTTTAAAAGCTTCTATTACTGTAGATAAAAACATCTACAAAAATGCCCACCGGGTTACTATCCCCAAAACAAGCCTTCAGGGCTTAACATACGCCTGCGCTTTAGGCCTTATCGGCGGCAACCATCAATACCAGATGCAGGTTTTGCAGGATCTAGATGAAAAAGATATTACCCGGGCAATAAAACTGGTTGAAAGCAAAATAATAACTACAAAAATCAGAAAGCAACCCGGCCTTTTTGTCGAAATAGGGCTAAAAACAGATACCTGCAGCAGCCGCTGCCGGATTGAAGAGTCATACACAAATATAACCCTTTTAGAAGTTGACAACAAAAAAATCCAGACAGCTCACAATCACAACCTCATTAAAAAAGATCTGCCTGATCTTTCCGGCTTAACACTTGATGATATTTTCAGGTTTGTCAATCAGTGCCCCCTGGGAAAAATAGATTTTATCGAAGAAGGCTGTAAAATGAACATGAACATTGCCGAAGCGGGTCTTAAGATTAGTAATCGCCGTTATTTCGGTCAGGGTTTAAAAAAGATAGCCGCTGACTGCAAATGCGGAGAAAGCGCAATAATGTACGCAAAAATGCTAACCGCTTCTGCGGCAGACATGAGAATGGACGGCATCGATTTGCCGGTAATGGCAACAGCCGGCAGCGGTAACCAGGGTATAACCGGTTTGGTCCCGGTGGTTGCCCTGGCAAAATTAAAAAATATAAACAGGGAAAAAACTATCAGGGCGGCAGCTTTAAGCCACCTGATCACTATCTATATCAAGGAAAGAATCGGTATCCTGTCACAGGTGTGCGGCTGCAGTGTTGCAGCCGGGTCAGGAGCCAGCGCCGGCATTGCTTACCTTCTTGGAGGAGACAGGCAAACAGCAGAAAGCGCTGCCACCACGACAACAGGAGGATTGGCCGGCATGATCTGCGACGGGGCAAAAAGCAGCTGCGCCTTTAAATTATCTGTTTCTGCCGGTATAGCTGTAGAAGCAGCCCTTTTAGCGCTGGAAGGTGTGGGAATTACCGCACGCGACGGAATTGTAGCCGATGACCTGGAGCAAACAATTGAAAACCTTGCCTTCATTTCCCGGGAAGGAATGAGTGATGTTGATGACTCTATATTAAAGTTAATGCATGATATGGAGGATTAAAAAAATCTTCCAGGCAGACTAAAAAAGATCAAACCAGGTAGGAACCGGCATAATACTTATCCCTAGTACGAACCCTGACTCAGAATCAGAATTTGCCTTTGAAGCAGAACCGGGGCTGCTTTTCTGAGATAAACCAGTATTGCTGCCTGCGTTAGAGCCTGCTTTATCCTTTGCGCTATCTTTTATTAATTTATCGTTAAAAATATTCTTCAAACCAGGGCCGGGTTTCCCCATAGTTAATGATTCAGTAATCTCTGCACTGCCCACAACAGTAAGTTCTTCATAGAGATAACCACCCGACGAAGGGCTGCTGATATCAATTTTACGCTTAAGATTTCCCTGCGACGCACCGGCACCCTGCTTCGCCGGTGAACTGTTAGCATAACAAATAGTATCCATCCCACTTTCATATTGGCTGAATACGGCAGGGAAAATAAAACTGATCGTTAACGCTGCTAAGCTTATAAGTAAAATTCGCAAGCTTTTATTCAAGGCTTTTCATGGCTCCTTAATACATTGTTTTATTAAAATCATTTTCTACTAATATTTTACCACACTAACACAACCCTTGAAGAGTTTTAGCGCAGACAAATAAAAAGACTAAATTATCTCTGTTAAAAGCAGCTAAAACTGATTAAAGCCTTGATATTGATAAAGGGCAAGCCCTGCAAAAACCCCAAATAGAGCGCCCAGCAATGCCATTACCATGCTAATTATAATCAGGATACCCTGAATCTTAAAATATGTATTTAAATTCGCAATAAATAAATTAAAGCTGCCCGGCAGGGCTTCCCCTGTCGATTCTAAAAGCATTGCATCTGCATGCTGCTTGGCGCTGCGAAGCTTTACTCCCAGGATAA
>PWSG01000258.1 GCA_003564055.1 Syntrophomonadaceae bacterium | reverse complement strand
CCCTTTTTGTCTTGCTTATCGCAGCAATTAAAAGCAGCGCAACTACTCCTGTTCCCAGGGCAGCTTCAACCATGGCTACGTCAGGAGCGCTGAGCTGCTGCCATATTATCGCCATAATCAGTCCGAAAGATGAAAACAGGATCACGGCGCTTAATAGGTCGCGTATATAAGCTACACCGACAGCACAAACAATTAAAAATAACAGCAGGAGGATATTAAGCACTTCAGTCACTTGGTTTCCACCTGCCCTCTATAGGCTTTCTTCCGGTTTTATAAGCAGACCTGGCAATCACGTGGGCCGCAGTCGGATTTGTAATGAGGATAAAAATAATAAGCAGACCCAGCCTGACCCCAACGGTTGCACTGCTCTGCAGAGCAAGTGAAAGAAGAAGCAGTCCTGCCCCCAGGGTATCGCACTTGGTAGTAGCATGCAGCCTGTTGTAGACATCAGGGAGACGGAGCAGTCCCACTGTTCCGACAAAGAGGAAAAAGAGACCGCCCAGCAGACAGATAACCGAGATAATATCAATTATTAGTTCCATCCAAACATTAATCAATCCAGGGCCCCTTTCTCTAAATATTTCGCCACCCCGATTGTGGTTATAAAGCTCATTAAGGCATAAACCATGGCTATATCCAAAAAGTAGAGCTGGCCATAGATACGGGCGATTAAAGTTATTATTACGAGTGTTTTCGTTCCAATAATGCTAATTGCAGCTATCCGGTCAGGAGCTGTCGGGCCAACCAGTGCACGAACCAGCGACATAAAAATCATCACCATCACTAAAACAGCGCCCAGGCTGTATAAGTAATCCAGTACCTCGCCTAAAATCAAGGTTCATCTACCTCCATGTGCTTTAACCTTTCTATTAAAGGCCATCCTTTCAAGGCTTTGCCGCTTTGAATGGTTAGGGCATGCACTAAAAACTTCTTCTCATCTGCGAGGACAGTAAGAGTGCCAGGTGTAAGAGTAATTGAATTGCCTAACAGCACCCTGCTGGCAGCCCGGTCAAGGTCAACTTCAATTTCAACCAGGTTAGGTTCGATGGGCATCTTTGGATGTAATACAAGCCAGGCTACCTGGAAGTTCGCTTTTATTATATCAATTAGTAGTTTAAAAAAATAACCGATCAACCAGAAAATTGTTTTTAACCGTACAGGAGGCCTGTCAGCAGCAGTTATGAGCATTTTGCGATTAAAAAAGGCAACAAAAATAGCCGCTGCCAAGCCTACCATAAGCTGCGGCCATTGCAGGGAGCCGCTTACGGCAACCCAGAAAATAAGCAGGATTATAGTTACACCAATTAAGTTTAACCAGTCACTCTTCATTTTGTCAGATACCCCGGAGGTTTAGTTGAAAAGTCAGCCTGTTTATTTAACAACCTGGAAAGCTACCTGTTATAAAGTAAACTGACAAGGCAAACTGAGAAGCTCTTTTGCCAGACAGTAATTATCAAATATTTTGACCGTGCCCTTATGCTTTCTACTGACTTCTGAGTCTATTCCTCCGACTCCTGCCTTTTATGCTGTCTCTTTTTCCTTTTCAGCTGCGGCTGAGACGGCTTCTTCTTCCGTGGGTATTGCCAGGCGCTGGTAAATAGTGCCGGGCGGGCATTTTTCAACGCAGTCTCCGCAGTCATTACATTTTTCAAGATCGATAACAGCAAGCTTTCCGTCCATTTCTATAGCTTCCTGCTGACAGGCTTTTACACAGGCTTTACAGGCGATACATCCCACTTCACATGCTCTAGATACAGTTTTGCCCCGATCCTGGGAACTGCAGAGGACAAGATGTCCTTCATCTCCCGGCGGCAGCATCTGGATCAAATCACGAGGGCATTCTTTAGCACATAGTTCACAGCCTGTGCATTTTTCTTTATCAATTACCGGCAAACCGTGTGAACCCATTCTAATCGCTTCAAAAGGACAAACACGCACACAGTTACCCAAACCCAGGCATCCGTAACTGCATGCCTTGTGGCCGCCGTAAAAATCACCTGCGACGTTACAATCCTTTACCCCGTCGTAAATGAAACTATCAGCAGAACTGTAGTTATCACCGATACAAAACAGGGTAGCAATGGGAGAAGCCGATGATGATACTTCCTTGCCTAGCAGAGCGGCTATCTCATTGGCCACTTCCTCCCCTCCGGGTATACAGGCATCAGGTTCGGCTTCACCGCTAACAACCGCCTCGGAAAACTTCATGCATCCAGGATAACCGCAGGCTCCGCAGTTGGCGCCGGGCACCAAATCATTTACTGCTTCAACCCTTGGATCGGTTTCTACATAAAACACTTTTGCCGCAGTGGCCAGTCCCAACCCAAACAACAATCCTATCAAGCCAAGAGCAGCTATTGCATATATAAATAACACTGCTACATTCACCTCGCAACTGTTTAGTTCAAAAAATTATATTAATAATTATTAACCACTACAGCGTGAGCATGCCCTGAAAACCAAGAAATGCAAGGGATAAAATACCCGCTGTGATCAGGGTCACTGCTGACCCTCTTAACACTTCCGGCATAACAGCCAGTTCTAAACGCTCCCTAATTCCGGCCATAATAACGAGGGCCATTGAAAAACCAATAGAAGCGGCAATCGCAAAGACCACCGATTCAACCAGGGAGAACTCCTGTCGCACAGCCAAAAGAGTTACCGCTAAGACAGCACAATTAGTGGTAATCAACGGTAAAAGTATTCCGAGCCCCCGGTATAAGGTCGGACTTATTTTT
>PWSG01000312.1 GCA_003564055.1 Syntrophomonadaceae bacterium | reverse complement strand
TGCAGCAATGCTTGTATTTGGAGCTTTTGGATGCGCAGAAGAAACCGCGGATCCTGTAGATGAAAACGGTGAAGAACCCGCAGAATTTGAAGGCGAAGTATTAATTGGTATAATGGTTCCCACTACCGGCTCCGAGGCAGCAGACGGAACCGATATGGAAAATGCCGCCCTGCTTGCTGTCCAGGAGATTAATGACGCCGGCGGCGTGATGGGCCACAGGCTTGTCACAACCACTGGAGATGACGGATGTGACCCGTCAATGGCTACTGCAGCTGCCAGCCAGCTTGTATCGGAAGAAGTGGTGGCTTTAGTTGGCGGTTACTGCTCAGGGGCCACCCTGCCTACCCTTGCTATTTATGGTGAAGCAGGAATTCCCTTTGTTATTGCAGCATCCAACGCGACCAGCCTGATTGATGAAAACCCGGGCTGGGGCTTTATGATTAACAGTACTGGCCTTGACCAGGCTGCAACTGCTGTTGCGCAGTTTGAAGCTCTGGGTGTGGATACGATTGCTGTAATTGACTCCGGAGACGCATATTCCGCTGATTTAAAAGAACAAACTATAATTCAGTGGGAAAATGCAGGCTATGAAGTTCTGGTTGATGACACAGTACAAAGAGGCGAAGTAGATTTTTCAGCTTTTGTTACCTCGATTATGGCTAACCAGCCTGACGGTATTTACTGGACAGGCTACCAGGCAGAAGGCGCGCTTTTAATCCGCCAGCTGCGTGAAGGTGGCTATGAAGGAGAAATTATCGTTGGTGATGGTTCAAGCGCCCAGGAACTGATTGATTTGGCAGGGGATGCAGCAGAAGGTGTCTACTGCACAGGCCCGCCGCTTACTGACTTCCTGCCCGCTGCCCAGAGCTTTATAGAAGGTTATGAAGCAAACTTCCCGCGCGAACCCGGCGCATATGCAGCATTGATGTATGATGCAACCAACCTGCTGGTTGACGCCATGGAGCGCGCAGGTTCGTTTGACAGCGCTGCTATCCGGGACGCTCTTGAAGCTACTGATGGTTTTGAAGGGTTAGCCGGACCGGTAATGTTTACTGAAGATAATACGCTTGCAAGAAGTAATTTCGTAGTGCTCGAAGCCAGGGACGGAAGATGGGCTCTGGCAGAGTAAGCCGCCTGAATATTAAGGACACAGGCCCGGTTTAACCGGGCCTGTGTCTTCTTGAGAGGTGAACAGATGGCTTTACATGAGATATTACTGCAGCAGCTTTTTAACGGCTTGCTAATTGGCTCCTTTTACGGACTTGTTGCGATCGGTTATTCCATGGTTTACGGTATTATTAAGCTTTTAAACTTCGCCCACGGCGATATTTATATGATTGGCGCTTTTTCAGGCCTGATATTTTTATCCATAGCCTCACCTTACATTGGCGCAGGTTGGCCTTCACTTATTCTGGGAATGCTGATTACCATGCTTCTTGTCGGCTTACTGGGTGTTCTCATTCAGAGGGTCGCTTACAGGCCGATGCTTAAAGCTCCCAGGCTATCAATTTTAATTACTGCCCTTGCTGTATCAATGATATTATATAACACGGTCATGCTGTTGTCTGCCGGACGCTACAGGGCATTTAATGTCGATGTTAGCAGTGAAAGTTTTTTTCTTGGTCCCTTGAGATTGACCGAAACCAGGGTTGTGCTCATTGTAGCGGCTTTTGCTTTAATGTTCATCATGCATATGTTTATTACCAAAACAATGTATGGAAAAGCGATGCGTGCTATTTCCCTGGACAGGGATACCTGCCAGCTTATGGGTATTGATGTTTTTAAAATCATTGCCCTGACATTTTTTGTCGGTTCAGCGCTGGCTGCAGCTGCAGGGATTATGGCTGGTGTCTACTATGGCACTATTCACTTTTTTATGGGTTTTTTAATCGGCCTAAAAGCATTTACTGCTGCGGTTATCGGGGGTATTGGCATTATACCGGGAGCGATGCTTGGTGGACTGCTGCTCGGGCTTTTGGAGGCGTTCGGGACGCAGATACCTTTTATCGGCACCGAGTGGAAAGATGTCTTTTCATTTGCTTTTTTAATACTGTTCTTAATTTTTAAGCCTAACGGTCTGCTTGGGCGCAGCGAAAGTGAGAGGATGTAGCGTTTATGGCAGAAACAAATAAAAAAACTAAACTTAAGAACCCTTTTGAAGGTATTATAGACAAACTTTTCATAATGTTTGAGAATAAAATCTACCTCTATGGTTTTTTTGCAGAGTTAGTTATATTTTTAGTTATATTTCCAAACACCTCCAGCAGGTTCACCCAGGAAATAATGACCAATCTTTTCTTTTATGTAGTTGTTTGTCTCGGTTTGAATATAATTGTCGGCTATGCCGGATTGCTGCACCTCGGTTATGCCGCCTTCTTTGCGGTTGGTGCATACACGACAGGTATTCTTAGTTCAAGGATGGGCATGGATTTCTGGTTAACTATTCCCTTTAGCATAGTTGCAGCAGTTATCGCCGGGCTTGCAATTGGTTTTCCAACCTTAAGATTACGCGGCGATTATCTTGCTATTGTAACCCTGGGTTTTGGTGAAATCACCAGGCTCACGATCAGAAACCTTGATGTTACCGGAGGAGCTATTGGACTAATTGGCATTCAGCGTCCCGAATTTTTCGGAATAACCCTGAACCAGATTTCACATTTTTACTACATGTTTTTTATCCTGGCAATTATTGCAATAATAGTTTCTCATCGACTTGAAAACTCCCGCATGGGCAGAGCCTGGGAATACATCAGGGAAGATGAGGATGCTGCTGCTGCTATGGGTATTAATGTCGTAACATCCAGGCTGTATGCATTCGTTATCGGTTCCTCATTTGGAGCGGTAGCAGGCTCTTTCTTTGCAGCAAAAATGACGGCTATTTCTCCTGATTCTTTTATGTTTATTCACTCGGTTATGTTTTTAATGGCTGTTGTGCTTGGAGGGATGGGAAAAATACCGGGGGTTGTTCTCGGTTCTATCCTTGTTGTTTTGATCCCCGAAGTTGCAAGGGGAATTGGTCCTTACCGGTTGTTAATATTCGGTTTTCTGCTTTTAATTATAATGCTTTACAGGCCGCAGGGAATTTGGCCGGAAAAACCTACTATATCAACTGACGAGTAAATGGGGTGTTTAAGTGGCACTACTGGAAATAAAGGATTTAACCCTCAGATTCGGCGGGTTGTGCGCTGTAAACGCCCTCTCGCTGGAAATAGAAGAAGGTTCTATCAGGAGCCTGATTGGCCCAAACGGTGCAGGAAAAACCTGTGTTTTTAACTGCCTGACCGGTTTTTACAAGCCAAGTGATGGCGAAATGCTGTTCCAGGGTCAGAGCCTGGTTAATAAAAAGCCGCATATTATCACATACATGGGTATGGCCAGAACCTTTCAGAACCTGCGCCTTTTTAAAGGTATGTCAGTTCTTGAAAACGTGATGTCTGGAATGCACTGCCGCACCAGCGCAGCTTTCCTGACAACTACTTTAAGAACAAAAGGGCAAAGGGAAGAAGAAAAACATATCCGTGAAGTATCTGAAGAATGCCTTGATTTTGTCGGCATTCATGATAAAAAGCATTTTATAGCCAGTAACCTGCCTTATGGCGATCAGCGTAAAGTTGAATGGGCCAGGGCCCTGGCAACCCAGCCCAAAATGCTGCTTTTAGATGAACCGGCAGCCGGTTTAAATAAAGATGAAAAGTCGCGCCTAATCGAGTTGATGCACAGGATTCGGGATGAGCGCGAAGTGACGATTTTCCTGATTGAACACGATATGGGCCTGGTGATGAAGATATCAGAGAAGATATTTGTAATTGATTACGGCGTAAAAATTGCTGAAGGAACAGCCCAGGAAGTAAGAGACAACCCGAAAGTAGTTGAAGCCTACCTCGGAAAAGAAGAGGAGGAGGAAACTGCATGAGCGAGCCAGTCCTTTCACTTAAAAATTTAGAAACCCGCTACGGTCAGATTTATGCCCTGCGAGGCATTAACATTGACGTGCAGGAAGGTGAGATAGTTGCTCTACTTGGCGCCAATGGCGCCGGTAAAAGCACAACACTTAAGACGATATCAAGTTTAATAAATGCATCATCCGGAAGCGTTATCTTTAATGGAGAGGATATTACTTACAAGCGGCCGCATAGCATAGTTGAAATGGGGGTAATTCATGTCCCTGAAGGTCGCATGATATTTAAAGAACTGACGGTTAAGGAAAACCTTGAGCTGGGCTCTTTTACCCTTCATGACAATGATGTCCGCAAAAAAAGGCTGGAACGGGTTTACGAGTTGTTTCCTGTACTGGGGGAGAGACAGCAGCAGATGGGCGGTTTCCTCTCCGGTGGTGAGCAGCAGATGCTGGCCATGGGCCGCGCTTTAATGACGGAGCCAAAACTGCTGCTTTTAGATGAGCCTTCCATGGGCCTTGCTCCGCTTATTGTAAAAAACATTATGGATATAATCAAGCAAATTAACAAGGAGCAGGGGACAACGATTCTCCTTGTTGAGCAGAACGCCAAGGCTGCCCTGAAGTTTGCCAACCGGGCCTATGTTCTGGAAACCGGTGAGATTGTTATGGAGGGCAGCGCTGAAGAGATGAGCAAAGATGAAAGTATTGTAAAAGCTTATCTTGGAGAATGATTTTAGGATAATGATGGGGTTGAGTTAACACTGATGAAGTTCTATAAGAACTTCTGTGTAGTAATAATAATATTGCTGCTAATTGCTGTCAGTTTGATGCCTGCAGAGGCCAGTGAAAATGCCGGTACAGTATACTATTTCTGGGGATACTGTCCAACCTGCAGCAAACCCGAGGAACATGTTGATCAGTTCGATGATTATCCGGTTAAGGTAGAGATTTATGAAGTTTTCTATGACGATGAAGGCCGTAAAAAGTATGAACAAATCACCGAAGATCTTGGCATTGAAGTCCGTGGTTTTCCGACCCTTGTTTACCGGGACCAGTTTTGGCTTGGTTTTACAGAAGCAGTCCAGGAAGATATTATCAATGCCATTGAAGCAACCGTGGAAGCAAAGGACGCTGCAGAACGCAGAAATCTATTGAACTTACCAATTATCGGAGAGGTAGACCTGTCTGCCTCTCCGATTTTACTTAGCACTTTTATAATCGCCTTTCTCGACGGTTTTAACCCCTGTTCCCTTTTCGTTTTAACCTTCCTGCTGGCCATTATTATACATTCTGCCTCCAGGAAAAGAATCTTCCTGGTCGGCTTTACTTTCCTCCTGGTTACTGCGTCTGTATACGGCCTATTTATACTGGGCATCTTAAATATTATGGTATTTGCTGCCCAGCTTTTCTGGATCAGTTATATTGTTGCAGCAATAGTCATAGTATTAGGCCTTGTAGCAATAAAAGATTTTCTTTTATTTAAAGAAGGCCTGACCTTCTCCATACCGGAAAAATATAAAAGCAGGTACTACCAGCAGGTGCGCAAGGTATTTTACACAGAATCAGTCATTCCAATGATTACTGCCACTGTAGTAATGGCGCTCGGTATAGCCCTGGTAGAACTGCCCTGTACCGCCGGTTTTCCTTTCATATGGAGTTCACTAATTGCCGAACTCAACCCGGGGTTTACCTACTTTATTACCCTTTTTGTCGTTTATGTATTAACCTACCTCTCAGTCGAGCTGGTCATTTTCTTCATAGCCGTTATCAGGTTGCGCTCAATAAAAATGACTGAAGAGAGAGGACGTTTGCTGAAACTGGTAGCTGGAAGCTTAATGCTGGTCTTAGGGCTAATTTTAATGATCGACCCAACCTACATGGAAAGCATGGTCGGCATCCTGGCGGTTTTCGGTTCCACTGCTGTTTTAGCTTTGCTTATATATTTTATACGCAGGCTTTATGAAAAGAAAAGGAGGTTTAGGGCATGAACTGGAAAGTTCCTGAAAACTGGCAGCAGGTAACAGCGATTGATGCCCATACCGGAGGCGAACCGCTGCGCATTTTTACAAAGGGGTATCCTCCTTTGCTGGGAAACACTATACTTGAAAAAAGACGCTATGCAAGAGAAAAGCTTGATTACCTGCGTACTGCAACAATGTGGGAGCCGCGCGGCCACGCTGATATGTATGGCTGCATTATAACTGAGCCAGTCACTGACGACGGTGACTTTGGGCTTATCTTTACCCACAATGAAGGCTACAGCAGCATGTGCGGACACGGCATCATTGCTGTCACGAAGGTTGGATTGGAAACTGGTATGATCAAAGGTGCCGCGAATAAAAAAGAAGTAAAAATCGATACACCCGCCGGCAGAGTTACCTCTTATCCATACTGGGAAGGAAAAAGCGTTAAAGAGGTTTCTTTTTATAATGTTCCATCCTTTGTATATGCCCTTGATCAGAAGGTTGAAGTATCAGGATTGGGTCAGGTTGGCTTCGATCTTGCTTTCGGCGGAGCTTTTTACGCATTTGTCAGGGCAGAACCTGTCGGTGTAGAGCTTGCAGCTGCAGGGTTCCGCCGTTTAATCGAACTGGGTACGCAGATCAAAGAAGCGATCATAAAAAGCCTGTCCGTCAAACATCCTTTTGAAGAAGATTTAAGCTTTCTCTACGGGGTTATTTTTATCGGGGAGGCTCTTGACCCGGAGCATCACAGCCGTAATGTTTGTGTTTTTGCCGATGGAGAGGTGGACCGCTGTCCGACCGGAACAGGTGTAAGCGCCAGGACTGCTCTGCATTATGCCCGGGGAGAAATAGCATTAGGGGAAAGTATCGTCATTGAATCAATTATCGGTTCCTGCTTTAAAGCGGAGGCAGCAGAACTAACCCGGTTTGGTCCTTATAAAGCGGTAATACCGAAAGTTACCGGTTCAGCTCACATCTGCGGTATAAATACTCTGCTGCTTGATCCTGAAGATCCGCTGGGTAACGGTTTTATTTTACGCTAAATCCGCTTCCGGAAGAAATTGCAAGTCCACTATTCTGCCTTTTTAAGAAAGATATGCGATCCGAGAGCCGTTCCGCTGAGGGTGGAGATATGCTGCGGCACTGGTAATCTAGATCCAGGTAACGATAAGTATCAATACCAAGCCTATGGTAAGGTAATAGCTCAAGACCTTTTAAATTGTTTAAGCCTTTGCAAAACTGAAGAGTAGCCAGCATATTTTCATCGCTGTCATTAAAGCCCGGCACTAAAGGTATCCTTATTACAATCTGCGGTGAATATTTACTTTGATTAACTTTAACCAGATTTTCTAAAATCAGGCGGTTATCTTCACCAATCCATCTTCGGTGTATTTTCCTATTCATGTGCTTAAGATCAGCATAGAGGGTATCAAGCCAGGGCAGCAGTTTTTCAATACTGCTGTAATTACCATACAAGCAGCTCTCGATTGTAGTATTAATCCCAATATTTTTAGACTCCCTGAGCAATACGGCAGAAAAACTGCTCTGACTGATCGGTTCACCACCACTTAAGGTAATTCCACCCCCGGAATGATAAAAGAAGATTTCATCCTTTTTTATTTCGTTCATAACTTCAGAAACAGTCATAGTTTTTCCATATGGTTTTACTGCGTAGGAGGGACAAGCATCGGCACACTTAAAACAGCCTGTGCAAATGCTTCTGTCGGTAACTGCAACTTTGTTATCCTGGTCAATACTAACAGCATTGTTCTCACATATTGCAGCACAATTGCCGCAGGCAGTACAAAATTCGGACGCAAATCCTTTTTCAAATTCAAAATTCCTCGATTCAGGGGTTGAGCACCAGGAGCATTTTAAAGGACAACCTTTTAAAAAAACCACCGTTCTTAGTCCACTGCCGTCATGAATGGAAGAACGCTCTATTCTCAGTATATTTCCTGCCAAACTTAAGTGATTTTCAGTCATATGTATTTACCCTACTGAAATGCCCTGCTGCATGGTCCGGCCGATTATTTCGTCCTGAATATCTTTGCCAAGCTCGGTGAAGTAAGCGGTATAACCGGCTACACGAACCAGCAAGCCTTTGTATTTTTCGGGGTTCTTCTGGGCTTTGATTAAGGTTTCCTGGTTGATAACATTAAACTGAACATGGTATATACCAAGAGAACACATGCTTTTCAGCAGTGCCATGAGCTGGGTAATGCCGTTTTCAGTTTGCAGCATAGCCGGTTCAATCTTCATGTTTAAAAGTGTTCCCTGGACAAAGCGTCCGTGCGGAATATGGGCTACTGAATTAAGTACAGCTGCAGGCCCTTTTAAGTCGGTTCCGCCGCTGGGGCTTACACCGTCGGCAAGAGGCAGCCAGGCCCTGCGCCCGGAAGGCAGCGCTCCTACCTCCAGGCCGAACGGTGTGTTGCCTGAGACAGGTAAAATTCCCGGAGTCATTGCCCCGAATTTACTGCTGTATTTTTCAATCTCGTCAGCAATAAAGGTAAATATTTCTCCTGCTATTTTATCGGGCAAAGGTTCATTATTACCGTACTTGGGCGCTTCGAGACACAATTTTTCAATGGTTCTATAGCCTTGAAAGTCATTTTCAAGCGCTTTTAAAAGCTGCTCCATTGATACCCGCCCTGTATCGTAAACCAGGTGCTTTACAGCAGCAATACTGTTTATAAGGTCTGCTACCCCGATCAGAATAATTCCGTTACCAACATTATATTTAGCACCTCCCCGGGCATAATCAAGGGCATTTTTAATGCACTCCTTGAAGGTCAGGGAGAGGGCGGGGCATGGCCTGTTCATACCGATTTCATCAATAACATGGCTGCCGGCAACAACTGCCCTGGTTGTGTAGGAAATTTGTGTTTTTACAGCATTAAGGAAATCCCCAAAACAATGAAAGCTCATCGGGTCTCCGGTTGCGGCGCCAGCAGCACGGTTATATTTTCTGCTGCGGCCGTTTGTTAGCGCAAACTCTACCATATGGCCAAGATTAATATCAGCCAAAGCGGTATACTGGCGCATCCGCCCTTCAAGGTTAGTCTCGACACAGCCACAGGGATTCCAGTCATATGCTTCTTTCAGGGGGACCCCTTTATTCATAAGCATGTTAATGCCAATGTCGTCATTGTGAAAGGCCGGAAATCCGGTGCCCAGTTTAATCAGCTCAACAATTTTACGCAGAAAGCTATTCGGATTTTTGGCTACACTGTAACGCACAGAAAGAGAGGGCTGATAAAGCTTCACATCCATGCTGGCCTGTAAAATCATGTAAGATAATTCGTTTACAGCGTCTTTCCCGGTTTCATCAACGCCGCCTACACAAACATTCTGGAACATTGGATAACCGGCTGCAAATTCAGCCGTACCGGCATCCTGGAAGAGGCAGGGTTCGCTAAACTTAACCCAGAGACAGTCTAACAATTCCTGAGCCCTTGCGGCTGTAATTCTGCTCGCTTCAAGATCAGCCTTGTAATAGGGCCATAAGTATTGATCCATGCGCCCTGGATTGTAGCTGGCAGCATTCTGCTCCATAAAAATCGCAACCTGGTAAAGGTAAAGCGACTGCAGGGCTTCATGAAAAGTCCGGGCCGGATAAGCAGGAACTCGGCGGCATTGCTCAGAGATCAATTCGAGTTCTTTCCTGCGCTGATTATTTTTCTCGTTAGAAGCAAGGCGTTCTGCCTCTTCCGCATAACGTTCTGCCAGCTTAATTATTCCTTTTGCAGATATAAGCATGGCTTGCAGATAAACTTTTTTTTCATAATCACCAGGCCTGGTAATGTCCAGTTCAGCTTTTTTGGCTTCAACTTTATCCATGATCCCGGTCAAGCCTTCTTTGATCAGCCACTCATATCCGGCAGTTGTTTCACCCCAGCCCCGGACAGCTTTACGATCGATATAAACTACACCTGCATCGCGTAGTATCCTGGTTTCTTCGGGTATCTGGGCCAACCACTCCTCGTAGTTGGAACGACCCTTCCAGTAAGGTTTAATCTCATTTATGAATGCAGTTCTGTCCTCAGGTTTCAGGTAAAACGGATCATAACGGCGATCACTTATCGTATCAAGTTCTCTGTCAAGAACAGACCAGCATGAATCGGCGCAGAGAATCCCGGCCCTGATCTTACTGCCGGAACAACCAACAATAAGTTCCTCATCCCATATTGTAACTTTTTTTTCAGCACACTGCTTATAAAAGGATTTTGCTTTGCGCAGAACCAGGGGGTCTCCTTCAGCTTCGCTAAAACCCCTGGTTAGCAGCCTGGCATTTTCAAGGTCCATTTCCGGTCGCGTGTCCAGGACTCTTTTTTTTAGACTTTTAATTCTCGCCATGTAAGCGGGTTCTATTTCGGCATTTTCCTTTTGCTGCGCTATCTCAGGCATCTTGAAATACCTCCCTTATAAACAGTTTACGTTTAAATTATATCATAATCAAACCAGGGCAGCATCAAGTATTGCAATAAAATTATATTAAAATATATTATTATTATAAATTATAAACATGCTTTCTGCCACCGCTTCAGATTCATTTTTTCTGTGATATAATATTTTTTAGAGGTGCAGATCAAAAAGTGACCGAAAAAGGCCTTATCTTTAATATCCAAAGATTTTCATTACACGATGGACCGGGAATCAGAACAACAATTTTCTTTAAAGGGTGTCCTTTAAACTGCCTGTGGTGTCAAAACCCTGAAGGCTTAAAAAGTAAAAAGGAGCTTTTT
>PWSG01000192.1 GCA_003564055.1 Syntrophomonadaceae bacterium | reverse complement strand
TTTCTTTAAAGTATCTGAGATACTGGTTTTGATAACTTGTTCGACAAGAGAGGTTAATTTTTCTCTGCGTTGAACAATAGCTAAAGAGTAGCCGTATCCAAACTCTGCGTTATCTTCAAACAGTGAACTTGCCCAGGCCGGTCCCCGTCCCTTGCTGTCAACCGTATAGGGTACTGTTGGAGCGTTGCCTCCATAAATAGAAGAACAGCCGGTGGCATTGGCAACGATCATGCGGTTACCATAAAGCTGGGTTATAACTTTTACATAAGGTGTTTCACCACAGCCGGCGCATGCTCCCGAGAACTCAAAAAGTGGCTTGCGGAACTGGCTGCCGCGTACAGTGGTAGGAGCAGTATCAATGTTCGGCTCAGGCAGTATTTCTGCATAGCGGAAGTTGGCATCTTCGACATCTTTTACTTCTTCCAGTGGTTTCATGACCAGTGCATTTTCTTTTGCCGGACATACATCAACACAGTTGCCACAGCCTGTACAGTCAAGAGGTGATACCTGGATCCGGTAAAACATTCCTTTGATGTCTTTTCCGCTGCCTTCCAGGGTAATAAAACCATCCGGAGCATCTTTCAGGGTTTCCTCGTTTGCTACATAGGGCCGGATGGAAGCGTGCGGGCAGACAAATGAGCACTGGTTACACTGGATACAGTTCTCAGGTATCCAAATTGGCACCTTGATAGCAATTCCGCGCTTTTCATAACGTGTGGTTGCTGTTGGGACAGTGCCGTCGGGATTAAAAGCGCTTACTGGAAGGCTGTCTCCTTTGAGCTCGATCATCGGGTAGATTGTTTCGCAGACATATTGGGGTGCATCTTCGGGTTCAAAGGTCGCACCTGCTTCTGCATCAACCCAGCTTTCAGGATACTTAACCTCTTCCAGCGCTTCTATCCCTTTATAAATGGCAGAAACGTTTTTCTCAACGATATCAGCGCCTTTTTTACCGTAAGTTTTATCGATCATTTTCTCAATTTCTTTAAAGGCAAGTTCTGGTTCAATAACTTCAGAAAGTTTAAAGAAAGCGGCCTGCATTATCACGTTAATCCTGCCGCCCAAACCTATTTCACCTGCAATCTTGAAAGCGTCAATATTGAAGAACTTCAAGTTTTTGCGGGCAATGGTCTGTTTCATCTCTGCCGGCAGGTGCGTTTCCATATCTTCAAGACTCCATTCCGAGTTCAAAAGGAAGATGCCGCCCTCCCTGATTCCTTCAAGAACGTCATATCGAGTGACAAATGAGGGATTATGGCATGCTACAAAGTCGGGTTGGTCGATTTGATAAGTAGATTGAATCGCTGTTGGCCCGAAGCGCAGGTGAGAAACCGTAATACCGCCGGATTTCTTCGAATCATAAACAAAGTAACCCTGCGCGTAAAGATCGGTATTGTTGCCAATGACAATAATGCTATTTTTATTGGCTCCTACTGTGCCGTCAGCGCCAAGTCCATAAAATTTGGCTCTGTAGGTGCCTTCAGGACTGGTGTGCAGACAGTCGGGTACTTCAAGTGATGTATGTGTAACATCATCATTAATTCCAACCGTAAAATGATTTTTTGATTGGTCAGTGTTTAAGTTGTCAAAGACGGCTTTTGCCATGCAGGGATTAAATTCTTTAGAGCCTAATCCGTATCTGCCGCCAATAATGAGCGGGGTTTGTTTAACTTCCATTAAGGCAGTGCATACATCCTGGTATAGCGGTTCGCCGAGCGCGCCGGGTTCTTTGGTTCGGTCGAGAACGGCTATTTTTTTACAGCTTGAGGGCAGAGCGGCTAAAAAGTGTTCTCTTGAAAATGGTCGATAGAGGCGAACTTTGACCAAACCGACTTTTTCTCCTTGGCCATTAAGGTAATTAACGGTTTCCTCGACTGTTTCGCTGGCAGAACCCATGCATACTATTACAGATTCAGCATCAGGGTCGCCGCAGTAATCAAATAAATTGTATCGACGGCCGGTAAGTTCATATACCTGTTCCATTACTGCTTCAACCTGTTCGGGGGTTTCCATGTAATAACGATTTGATGCTTCCCTGTTTTGGAAGTAAATATCAGGATTCTGGGCAGTGCCCCGCTGGTGAGGGTTCTCCGGGTTAAGGGCGCGCTCTCGGAAGGCCTTGATTGCATCCCAGTCAACAAGTTTTTTTATGTCTTCATAATCAACGAGTTCAACCTTTTGCACCTCGTGAGATGTTCTGAAACCGTCAAAAAAGTGTAAAAAAGGTACACGGGTTTTAATCGTGGCTAAGTGAGAGACCAATCCCAGGTCGATGACTTCCTGAACTGAGCCGGAAGCCATCAGGGCAAAACCAGTCTGCCTGGCAGCCATGACATCGGAGTGATCTCCAAAAATTGAAAGGGCGTGGGTGGACAGTGCTCTGGCTGAAACATGAAACACTGAGGGTAACAATTCACCAGAAATCTTATACATATTCGGTATTTTTAATAAAAGTCCCTGTGATGCGGTAAAAGTTGTGGTCATGGCTCCTGTAACAAGTGAGCCGTGAACAGCGCCTGCTGCTCCGGCTTCCGATTGCATTGTGGCCACACGCATTGTTTGTCCGAATATGTTCTTGCGGCCGTAAGCAGCCCATTCATCGCAGACTTCGGCCATGGGGGAGGACGGGGTTATTGGATAAATCGCTGCAACATCGCTAAGAGCGTAAGCAATATATGATGCAGCAGTATTGCCGTCCATTGTTTCGATATTCTTACTCAACAAAGACACCTCCATAACTAAGTTATGTGAAAAAGATTTATTTTACAAATTCTT
>PWSG01000056.1 GCA_003564055.1 Syntrophomonadaceae bacterium | reverse complement strand
TCACTACCGGCTCGGTACCTGCGACATACGTCGAATCTTTGCGGTTCTGTGCAGGTATTATTACACCATGTCTTCCATTTAACCCGCCTGTTTTACAGGCCATATAGTAGCCCTCTACCTTGCTGTTAACTCCTCCGACGGGTTGTATTTCTCCTTTTTGGTTAACTGAACCGGTTACAGCCAAATCCTGTCGCAGTGGTACTTCAGCCAGGCTGGAGAGCAGACTGAAAAGCTCGGCGGCAGAAGCACTGTCACCATCAACACCACCATAGCTTTGCTCAAAGCAAAGGCTGGCAGAAAGGTTAAGGGAAACCAGCGAACCGTAACGCGAGCCCAGGTAGCCGTTTAAAATTAGTACTCCTTTGTTATGGATATTGCCGCTCAAATCGCTTTCTCGTTCAATATTAATTATCCCCTTACGGCCAAGATAGGTTGTTGCCGTAATTCGCGATGGCCGCCCGAAACGGTAATCCCCCTGATCAATTACCGAGAGGGCATTAATCTGGCCAATCTTTTCACCTTCCAGGTCAAGAAGTATTTCCCCCTCCCTGATTGATTCGATTACTTTTTCTTCGTACTTGTTAGAGCGGTAAACCATTTCGTCTAAAGCTTTTTCCACATGCTCTTTTCCGACAGTTTCTGCACCATCAAGTTCGGCCCAGGCATCGGCTTCGAAAAGAAGATCGACAATTTCGTTAAAACGGGTGCTCAGTTTGTCCTGGTTCTCTGCCAGACGGGAACTGTAACCGACAATTTCGATTACCCCCTCCCTGTCAAAAGGACGCAGATCTTGCTCATTGCAGTGATATGATATAAAGCTGGCCATTTTATTTATATTATTATTTTCCCGTTCCATCTCCGTATCAAAATCTGCTTTTATTTTAAAAAGCTTGCGAAAGTCTTCATCGAAATAATAAAGAAGATGGTAGAGCATGGGTATGCCAATCACCACTACCTTTATATTGAGGGGTATCGGTTGAGGCCTCAGGGTGGACATTGCCACCAGCCCAAAATGCTCACTGATATTTTCGATACGAATTTCGTTTGTGCGCAAAACTCTTTTTAACACCTGCCATGATTGGATACTGGTCAGGGCATCCCTGGCCTGAAGAATCAAGTATCCACCGTTAGCCCTGTGCAGAGATCCGGCTTTTATCATTGTAAAATCAGTAACCATTGCTCCGAAACGATTTTCATATTCTACTCTCCCGACCAGGTTGTAGTAAGAAGGGTTGGTTTCATAGATCATGGGTGCCCCTTCTGTTTCGCGATTATCAACAAGCAGGTTTACTGTATAACGTTTCTCGCTTTGCTCCTGGGTTTGCTGCTGAAGCATAAAAAGCGGGTTTTGTTGTTCCTCATGATCAACGCGGAAATCAGCTAAATTTGATAGAACATCCTCCTGGAAAGCTTTCAGGTATTTTTTTACATCATTATTCTCTTCATACGCTTCCATGAGTTCGCTGAATATATGTCCGATGGCCGCAAGACCCACCCGGTGATCTAATTCCTTTAACCTTTCTTTCATTTCCTTTTCTACCTTTTGGATGCGGCGCATTATTTCCATAGCCTTGATCTGGACTTCAGACGATTTTTTTTCCAGCTCGTCTTTTGTTCTCTGGTCCAGCTTTTCATAGTCCTCTTCGCTAACCTGCTCTCCATCCTTTAAGGGAACAGTCACGAAGCCCGAGCTTGTCCGCTTAAGGGAAAAACCTTTTTCCTGGGCAGCTTTATTAAGCTCCTCTAATAGTTTTGCCCTTTCCTCCTGGTACTCTTTAACATATTCTGTTTTTTGCCTTTCATAATCCTCACCTTCAAAGGCTTTTGGTATAACCTGTTTTAAGTCTTCAAGGAGCTCTTCAATATGCCGGCAAAACTCATATCCTTTCCCCGCAGGAAGGTTAAAAGCAATCGGCTCTCCGGGATCTTCAAAGTTGTAAACATAAACCCAGTCATCAGGCACAGGTTCATCTGCAGACATTTTTTTAATAATTGACTGTGCATAGCTCGATTTGCCAGTCCCGGTCAGGCCGGTCATAAATATATTGAAACCTGGTCGCTTGACACGCAGCCCAAACTCAGTTGCCTTAACAGCTCTTTCCTGACCGATCATGCCCTCGAGGGGAGGCACCTCTGCAGTCGTTTCAAAAGAGATTTTTTGCATATCATAAGCTATCTTTAGATCATTACCCTTTAATTTTTCCCAGGTCATTATTAAGTTCTCCTTTCTACGGCATACAAGCAAAGATTTTCTAAAAAACATTTATAACAAAGTGGTTTCCTGGCGTGGCATACAGAGCGGCCGTGCGCAATTAAGCGGTGGTGCGCATCGCTCCAACAATCGATCGGGATAATTCTTTTTAACTGAGATTCGACAAGATCCGCTGTAGCGCCGTCGGCAAGTCCCAGGCGTCTTGAGACACGAAAAACGTGAGTATCAACAGCTAATGCCGGTTTGCCAAAAGCACTGCTTATAATCACGTTTGCGGTTTTGCGGCCCACACCCGGCAGCTTAAGCAGTTCTTCGAAGCTATCCGGCACGCGGCCGCCGTGTTTTTCAACAATAATTTTAGCTGCGTTAATCAAGTTTTTACTCTTATGGCGATAGAGACCGCAGCTTTTTAAAAAAGGCTCCAGTTCGGATGGTTTCATGCGCGAAAGTTCATAAATAGAAGGAACTGCTGAAAAAAGCTGTCCGGTAATTCTATTTACCTGCTCATCTGTCGTCTGTGCCGAAAGTACTGTAGCTACGAGCAGCTGAAACGGACTGTCATAAACCAGGGC
>PWSG01000141.1 GCA_003564055.1 Syntrophomonadaceae bacterium | reverse complement strand
CTGCTCCAGTCGTTTGAAGGCACGCCGATTAATTGTGCGCCCTGGGCGACCATCTTCCTTGTTGTATCGGTATAATCAAGGTCGTAACAAATGATGGTAGCCAGTTTGCCAAGCGGGGTATTGTAAACAGGGTAAGTTCCGCGGCTTAAGCTGGTTTCACCACCGAAAACGACAGGATGGTCTTTGCCGAATGTCCCAAGAAATTTACCCTGCGGGTTAATTACCGTTGCTTCGTTGTAGAATCCCTCTTCACCTGCTAAGACCAGGTAACCGACAACCAGGTGCGCTTCTGCTTCGGCAGCGAGCCCGGTTAAGCCAAGCCGGTCATCTTCCTGCGGATCCCAGGTGAAAGAAGCTTCCGGCCAAACAATAAACTCTGCGCCTTCAAGGGCTGCTTCACGGGTTTGTTCGGTCATCCGGTCATATAGTTTGTCCATATTTTCGCCCCGGTTAATACTTGCGATCGGTGATACTTCGGGCTGAACGGCTGCAACTTTTACTTCGGGAGTATCAAGGGATATGTTCCAGATAACAAGGCTGAGCACAACCCACCCGGCCAGGATTGATCCGCCGATTACGGACCAGCGCCGGGTCAAGCCGGTTTCCAGGGGGAGGGCAGGTTCACTGCCCGTTACTTCGAGCTGCCATTTTTTATCCAGCCAGCTGATTACCAGCAGAGCCAAAACATAATTGACCATCATCACAAGCATGCCGGTTCCGATAATGCCGAAAATACTTGCCGGTTGAATCAGCCAAAGCTGGCGGTATAAAGGGTAGGCAATAAAAGCCCAGGTTCCGGCAATAGGTATAAAAAGCCTGATCATTTCTATCCCGGCCCAGGTGACAACACCACTTATTATAAACCAGCGGTAACTGGTGCGGTTGTGAAAGGCCCTATCACCGCTATCCAGGGCCAGGCTGATGAAGAAAACAATTAACGGCAGCCAGACCATGTAGGTGCCAATGGGTGCAAAGACCGGGCCGAGGTAGCCCTGCAGCCAGATGGCAATTCCAATAGCTGTTGCCAGGGATGATATCTTAGGCGGCATGATCCTGTGCTGTGCTACCAGGACAGGCACGAAACCGACCAGGGCAAGGGGCCAGATTTCGTAAGGTGGAAAGGCCAGGATAAAGGCAATACCCCCGGTTACAGAAAGGATAAGTCCAAGTATCAGGCGGGTTGGGTTTGAAAGATTCAGCTCTTTTATTGTGGTTCCTCTCTTCTTGTATATTTGCTAATTTATATTTTACATATAATTAGGGCCTAAGCCAAGGTACAGCGGTCATTTTTTATGATGACCAGGGTAATGTTTTTGCCCTTGCCCTGCGCAGACGGTGAACCTCTTACAGCGTGATAAAGAAAACAGTAAAAATTTATTTTTTTCAGAAAGAGATTACTACCGAAGGAAAGATAGTTTAACTATGAAATAATGACCGAGATTAAGTAAAGGATGTGATAGCTCATGCCGCCAGATTGCGGTGCGAAATTATATTAAGAAGTGGAACTCGTACAGAAAGAAAAATTATGGTGTGAAGAAGGGAAGGCGGGCAGGAAGCAGCTTAATTTTCACGGGAGGCAGGGGCCCTTTTTCTCCGTCAATAACCAGTACGTGGCTTTCAGGAAATTGCATGCTAATATTCTTAGCAGTCAAGTAAATTACACCTTGTTGATCAGGGGTAATTCCGCGAAGAACCCGGTACACTAATTTTACCACTTGAGAAATATTCATGTTTTTTTTCAGGGCGAGGAGGTGGAGCTTTCCGTCGTTTAGAGCTGCATCAGGCGCGATGATAAATAAACCTGCCGCCTGGCTGCCGTTTAAAACCAGGAAAAGAAGAACTTCTTCTTCCAGGTTTTTGCTACCGGTTTTAATATTTAGCTTGAAAGGCCTGTAGGTCATTACTTTTATTAGGGCATGGATATAGTAGGCAGGCGTGCCAAGCAGCCTTTTGACTGTTCCCGGGGTTAGATAAGCAATATCGCTAAACATTCCGGCAGCAGCTATATTGACAAAATAGCGGTTGTTAGCCTGGCCAATATCAAGCCGGGTGATATTCCCCTTCTTGATAGCAGCGAGGATATCTTTAATTTTGCAGCCTTTATATATCTGGTGGTAGATATCATTTGCGGTGCCCCCGGGTAGTACGGCGAGAGGTGGTGGATTTTCTATCTCTTCTCTCAGCAGGTGGTCTACTACCACATTTATGCTGCCGTCGCCACCGACTATTAAGATTGCATCACATTCACTGATCAAGGGTTTAATTGCGGTAACTTTGTCCAGGGCTGTGTCTTTTACTTCAAACCCTTCGTTTTCTATCAAACGGCGGATCTTATTTAAGCGTCTTGTTGTTTTAACAGAGCCTGCCTTAATGTTGTAAATTAGAAGAAGCCGTTTTTTCATATTATGGTGACCTTTCCTTACCCCTTTTAAAGATTATTATTGCCGGAGTTTAACGCAGGCAGATCTAAATGATTAGCTATTCCACTCCTGGAATTTTGGTTTAATTATACTATAAATCTGGTTTTAATTGTTTAACCGGCGTGGGGAAAACCTACAATTCTTATCAAGCTGTCTGGCAAGGTGATATTAGTCCTGCGGGACAGAATTGTTTTTTAGCAGGCAGGATTTGCCTGTCTTTTATTGAAACAATCAAAAAATAGAGCAAATAATAACGGAGGTGTCCTATGCAGAGAAAATAATCTATTTTGTTATAAGTTGTGCTGGTTTTCTTAATTCTTGTTTTCGGAGCTGCCGCTTACTATGTTTATTTTACATCTTTTGATCCGG